>CAYIOB010000010.1:0-21431 GCA_964364925.1 uncultured Gammaproteobacteria bacterium | reverse complement strand
TTTGATTGTTACGTGCAGCGGTGGGGATGGCCATACGGATTCTTTTCTCCGTTTGAGGGAACGATGCTCGGTAATGGAGAAGCCTGCGAGTCGGAACTGGAATTCGAGGCTGCGGTCCAATCGGCGATTGACAAAGCATGGGTACAAGGGTTGGTTATTGTTGCAGCGGCAGGCAACAGCAGAGCAAGCGGGGCAATAACACCAGCCAACTGTAATAACGTCATTGGTGTTGCTGCGTCGGACCAAAACGATAACAAAGCCAGTTTTTCTAATTTCGGATCAGGCGTTGATGTTGCGGCGCCGGGTGTTAGCATTTTATCTACAGACTACGTCGGTGGATACGCATCATTTAATGGCACATCAATGGCTTCACCACACGTGGCTGGACAGGCAGCCTTGATCTGGACAACTGCCAATAATACTGGCAATAATGCTATCGTCAACCGCATTTTCCAAACTGCCAATGCATCAGCCTTGGCCGGATCAACCTTTGGTAGAATTGATGTTTACAGTAGCGTTGCAGGTAGCAGCCCAAGTCCTACTCCTACACCAACACCGACTCCAACGCCTACTCCCACTCCCACGCCAACGCCTACTCCAATAAGTTGCGCCGCTCCAACTATCGTGAGCCATTCAGATACGAAACCAACAGGAGGTGGGACTGTCTCTTTTGCTTGGGGTCCTGTTTCGGGAGCTTCCAATTATAGAGTGCAAAGACAAAATAGTAGTGGTAGCTGGTCGACGCGTACAACAACCTCATCAACCAATTTCACTGGTGGAGATGCATCAAACGATCCTAACTGGCGAGTGTTTGTATATTCGGGTAGCTGCACACCAATTCCCGGTCCCGCCACTACCTTTGACCCGTGAGCCGAAAATAGGTTCTAACGTCGTCCCCTTCGACTTCCGCTCGGGACTATAGCATACCACGGAGTATAAAAATATATTGATAAATCAAGCTTTTCGTGTTAAGATCCTAAACAATGGCAGGACCAGAAGATATATCGGGCAGGCAAGGTGTCGGCTCTCCGGATGGATTAGCTCCTCATGCCAGACCTCAATTAAAAGAAACAGAATACGATGGTATTTCTTATGTGTGTCCAACATGGGACCAGATGGGAACATACAATTTTGCTTTAGCAAGGCAGATTATTGAATCAGGGCAGTCTTTTGATAGAATAGTCGCCTTGGCAAGGGGAGGATGGACTTGGGCAAGAGACCTTGCAGATGCTCTAAAAATTCCGGAACTTTCTTCTGTAAGAATAATATCCTACACTGGCGTTAATGAGTCTAGGGAGCCAAAAATTGTCCAACCATTAACAGATCCAATAGGCGGAGAAAGAGTACTTTTGTTTGATGAGGTTATTGATTCGGGCAGAACAGTTATAAAAGCTCAAAAGTACTTGAAAGAAATGGGAGCAGAAGAAATACAAACAGCAGCTTTATGTTATAAGCCTCGCTCTATAGTAAGACCGGATTTTTTCGCATTTAGTACTGATGCATGGGTTGTTTTTCCCCATGAAATCAGAGAATTTGTCGAAACCTCTGCTGATAAATGGAGATCTGCAGGAGTATCAATGGGGGAAGCTAAAGATAGGTTAATTACAATTGGGGTACCTTCAGATCAAGCAGAGTTTTATATGCTTCTTTTTGGTCATAGAAAACAAAAATAATTTCCAACATCGTCCTCTTCGGCTTCGCTCAGGATCTGCGACATTACGGGGAGAAAGGGAATTTGTTTTGACAATTATTATTTCTACTTAAAACCTCTAACTTTTGGGCTTACCAATGCTCTAAAGATATCTCCTTTTGTAATAATTCCTATTAGGTTGCCTTTATCATCTACAACCGGGAGACGTCTAATATCTTTTAGCTTCATTATTGATTCGGCTTTCAAAAGAGGTTCATCTATATGAATTGATATAACTTTTTTGCTCATTACGTCTCTTACTTTTTTAACTAAAACGCTTTTTACTCTTTTTTCCATTCCTTCAAAATCCTTTTCATGCACATAATCTTCCATTAACTCCTGGATGCTAGGAAAAAGTTGAGAAGTAATATCCTGGTCCGTAATAAAACCAACAAGCTTTTTTCTTGGACCTTTTACAACAGGCAGTCCTTTATAATCATGCCCAAATATAAATCGCGCAGCTTCGGAAAGGGTGGCGCTCGGAGTAATGTAGCCAACTTTTTTTTGGAATACATCTTTAACCTTCATGTTAACTGCATTATACCACTTTTTCTTTTTTTGGCGGGAAAAGCTGTCGGGTACCGCGCCTATGGAGAATCCGCGATTAGTTTCCGAGTTATCTTGGGGTTCCGTGTCTCATACCTCTTTTCCTTTTTGCAAACTGACCTTTGCCTAATGTTTTTCTTTTAGATTTTGCCATATACTCTAACCTCCTTTAATTCATTTTATCATTTATTACACACAAATCATATAAGAGTAAACCCAGCACCACTTTTGTTTAACTCTGAATTAAAAATAGTGCTGGGTAAATTCAGTTAATTTTTGGTAAACAGTAGTATAATCAGAATGCGAAAAGGCAGAAAATTATGTACTATAATAAATAAATTAGTTATGATTGGATTTGTTGATTCCTTATTAAATAAAGTTACAATGTACAGGCTAATTCTGTACTACTTAATTTTATTAGTAGGCATAGCATCAGTTTTTGGATTTTTCGGAATACTTCCTTATAGCCCCCTTGATTTACTTATTAATTTTTTTGTATCTATAGCAGCGGCATATATATCTAATCACTTATTTTCTAAAATATTTAAAGCAACCACTAATATTGAATCGGTTTTTATTACGGCTCTTATTTTAGTTTTAATAATGCCGGTCAAATTTCCTACAGACACAACCTTTATTGCATTAGCATCTGTTTTGGCAATGGCATCAAAATATTTCCTTGCGATTAATAAACGCCACATTTTTAATCCTGCCGCATTCGGCGCTACTATTATGTTTTTTGCTTCAGACCAAGCTGCGAGCTGGTGGATTGGAGCGCCAACAATGTTGCCCTTTGTTCTTTTTGGAGGGCTTCTAATGCTTAGAAAAATACGAAGAGAGAAACTTGTATTCAATTTCCTTTTGGTTTATTTATTTATAGTTGCAGTAGGATCAATATTCCGTGGCGGTTCATTAGCTTTTGTAATTTCGGCCTGGCAGCTTACTATTTTTAATTCCGCTTTATTTTTCTTTATGTTTGTAATGTTAACAGAGCCTCTTACGTCCCCCGCCACTAAAAAACTACAAAAATATTATGGATATATTGTTGCATTATTTTATGTAATTCCACAGCTAAGTCTTATAAATGTAAATATACCTCCTGAGACGGCACTTTGTCTCGGAAACATTTTTGCTTACCTTGTTAACCCTAATTATAGATTGATTTTGCCTTTAAAATTGAAAAAAAAACTTACTTCTGATATCTACACCTTCTTTTTTAATAAGCAAAATAGCTTTAATTTCATTCCGGGGCAATATATGGAATGGACACTCCAACATAAAAATACAGACAGCAGGGGTAATAGAAGATATTTTAGTATTTCTTCTTCTCCTACGGAAAAAGAGATAATAATTACTGTAAAATTTTACGAGAATTCAAGTTCTTATAAGAAAAAACTTTTAAGTTTAAAAGAAGGAGAAAAGATAATTGCAGCAAAAGTTGCAGGAGATTTTGTATTACCGAAGAATCCCAAAGCTCCATTAGCATTCATTGCCGGAGGAGTCGGTATTACTCCTTTTAGGAGTATGATTAAATATATTTTAGATAAAAATATTAAAAGCAACATTGTTTTTATTTATTCAAATAGAACCGCAAATGAAATTTTGTTTTCCGACATTTTCCAAAAGGCGGAAAATTATGGTGTAAAAACGATTTATACATTAACTGATGTTGATAATATCCCCAAAGATTGGAAAGGCAAGGCAGGGTATATAAACGAACAGATGCTAAAAGAAGAAATCCCCGATTACCAAAACCGTATATTTTATATTTCCGGTCCGCAATTAATGGTGCAAAATTTTGAAAAATTGCTTTTAGGGATGAAAGTTAAAAAAAGAAATATAATAACAGACTTTTTCCCCGGATACGCTGAAAGTAAATAAAAATCTAGGCGAGCTCGTTTTCGTCGATGAGTTTAAAGAATTCATGTTTAAAATTAACAACGTCCACTCTTTTTAAAAACCTCTCCCAATCCTGATGTTGAGTTTTGTGCTCTTTCAAAGCTTTAATTTTTGTACTCAATGTTTTTTCAATATCTACAAGGGTTGTTATATTTTTATCCGTCACTCCTCTTACTTTTCCAAAAGCGCTGTAGCCTAGTCCTTGCTTCTCAAACCGTTTTACAAAACTTCTGGGCATTGCCGTGTGGTAAAGTCTGACGTGTTTTTTGGCGAATTTTTTGTATTCTTCAAAAATTTTTGTTGTTGCCCTTGAAATTGCCTTATGGTCCGGATGGTTTGATCCGCCGCTTTTATCAAAAGTAATTACTACGTCGGGATTTTCTTTTTTTAGAATTGATAAAATTTTTCCTTCCAATTTTTTATTTCTGGTGTATCTTACTTTTCCGTCAATAAATCCTAGAAAATGAATGTTCGAAATGCCAAGAATTTTTGCGGCTCTTCTTAATTCCTGCTCCCTAACTTCTCCTATTTTTTCACGGGTTGTAATCGGGGGATTTCCGGGTTCTCCTGCTTCTCCCTTTGTTGCGGTAATTAGAGTTACTTTGTGTTTTTGCTTTGTAAGCTTTGCAATAGTCCCGCCGCTTGAAAAAGTTTCATCATCGGGATGAGCGAATACAAATGTAAATTTCATGTTGAAATTATACAACATCCTGATCATTTTTGTTGTAAAATATTACGGCGCGTATTTATGAAACTCTACGATACTCTTTCAAGAAAAAAAGAAGAACTTGTTCCAATTAAAAATAATCAGGTTAGTATTTATGTTTGCGGAATAACCCCTTATGACACAACTCATCTTGGACACGCCTTTACATATGTATTTTTTGACGCGTTGATAAGATATTTAAAATTTAAAGGTTATAAAGTTAATTATACTCAAAATGTTACAGATATAGACGACGATGTATTAAAAAAAGCAAAAGAAACAAGCATGAATTGGATAGAATTGGGTAATTTTTGGACGGATAACTTTTTGAAAGATTTAAATTTTCTGAATGTTTTTCCGCCGACTAATTACGTAAAAGCAACAGGCTCCATGGAAAAGATAATAGAGATTGTTAGCGGTTTAATATATAAAAAATTGGCATATGAAAATGAGGGAAATGTTTATTTTAATGTTAATAAATTCAAAAAATACGGAGAGCTTTCAAAATATACAAGAGAACAAATGATTATTATATCCAAAGAAAGAGGAGCGGATCCTTCGGACCCTTTGAAAAAAGACCCGCTGGATTTTATTTTGTGGCAAAAAACAAAAGAAGATGAACCTTTTTGGCAAAGCCCTTGGGGAAAAGGAAGACCAGGATGGCACATAGAATGCAGTGCCATGATAAATACGTATTTGGGTAAGCAAATAGATATTCATGGAGGAGGAAGAGATTTGGTTTTTCCTCACCATGAAAGTGAAATTGCACAGAGTGAAAGTTATACCGATAAAAAGCCCTTTGTTAAATATTGGATGCATACATCAATGGTAATATTTGAAGGGGAAAAAATGTCTAAATCCTTGGGAAATATGATAATGGTTGCGGATCTTTCAAAAAAATACTCGGCAAATGCAATTAGATTCTTGTTTTTGTCACATCATTATAGAAAATCGTGGGAATTTGATTATTCGGAAATAGAAGAAGCGCAGGGCAAGGTTTTGGATATTGATAAAGCATTAAATAAAAAATTAATTGAGAATAAAGATGCTATGGATTACATAAAACAATTCGAATTATTTATGGATGATGATTTAAATACTCCCAAAGCCCTTAATTTAATTTATGAAATCTCCCAAAATATAAATTCCGGTAAAGAAACCTCTAAAAAGATTCAAAGAAACCTCAAAAACTCCCTAAAGTTACTAGGATTTAAATAATCCAGGGTAACAACCTATAGTTGATAAATAATCTTTATTATGGTATTATTTTGTCCTGTATGGGAAAAGAAGGCGTTGGGGCGTTAACATTTGAAGATTATAGGAGGGCGCAGGCAGGCAAAACGGTTTTTGAGCTTAGTGTGCTTAGAAAAGACTTGATTAATGATTTTGTAAAAGGCAGGACAAGCGATCCCAATCCTTTAGACGAGCATGCTAAAAATCCTCTGGAAGGCGCGAAAGAAAATTTACGTTTTATAACAGGGGAAGTTTTACCTATTTTTAGGGGTTATTTTAGATTAGTTGGGAGAAGATTTGATTTAGGTCATTCTTCTGTAAGTCCTGCCGGAGGAACGGCTATTTTTTATGATCCGGAGTTGGATTCGCTGGCATATGCTTTTGTTTCAGGCAGAAGGCCGGTTGTACTTTCGGATGATGTTTTAAACAGACTTTATAACGCAGGAATTAATCATACAGCTGTTGAAACATTTGGCAGGCTTTCCAGAGTGCAACTCGTAGACGAAGTTATATTTGCAATAAAGCACCCAACCTTAAAAAGCGTAAAAGGCGCCTTGCAGAGAGCAACCCGTATTGTATAATAGAGTTATGGGAGTGCTAATTAATTGGGTTGTCAGCGCGATGGTTGTTTTTAGCATTGCATATATATTGCCCGGAGTTCATGTTGCAAGTTTTACCTCGGCTTTAGCAGTTGCTTTGGTTTTAGGAATAATAAACGCTTTTTTAAAACCCGTTCTTCTTATTCTTACTCTTCCAATAAATATTCTTACCTTGGGACTTTTTACTTTTGTTATAAACGCAACACTAATACTTCTTGTAAGCAAGTTTGTTCCCGGATTTATTGTGGATGGATTTTTGTGGGCTCTGGTTTTTGGGATAATACTTTCTATTGCAAATACTTTTATGCATAGCTTGCGCAGGTAAAAACGAATTTTTTGCGATAATTTTATATTTCTTTTGCTTTAAAATCCTCGTTAGATTTTAATTTTTTGAGCATTTCATCTTTGGTTAATAATCCTTTTTCTGCTCCAACTTCTCCGATTACGGCAGCAGAATTAAAAGTTCCCCAGCGCATTGCTTCTTGCAAAGTTTCTCCGTTTAAAATTGCAGAGATAAATCCGGAGCTATATGCGTCTCCTGCTCCTGTTTTTTCAACCACTTCGCAGGGAATAATGCCCAACTGGTAAGTGCTATGGGTCTCATCCATTGCGTAGGAGCCGGTATTGCCGTCGGTTATCACAACGATTTTTGCTCCCAAGCTTTTTAATCCGTAAAGAAGTTTTTTTACATAATTTTGAGAATTGATAGGTAAATTAATTTCTTTTCCATATAAAAGTTCTTCTGCTTCTTCTTTATTTACAAAGAGTATGTTTGATTTGGAAATAGCAGACCAAATAATCGGATTTCTTTTTTCAATCTGAAGAGTTCCCGGATTAAAAATTAATTTGATATTATTTTTTTCTGCAAAATTAAGGGTTTTCTCATAAGCTTTTTCCCATTCTTTCCCCAGGCTTGTTAAATAAACAAATTTAGTTTCTAAATTATCAAAATTAAAGTCATGTTTTCTGGTGGCATGTTCCGTAAAAAGAGTTCTATCGCCTTTATAGCTTATTGCAACCGAGAATGAGGTTTTTTCATTATCCGTTTGAAGTAAAAACTCCGTGTTTATTTTTTCTTCTTCAAACCTGTTTAAGATTTTTTCCGAGAATTCGTCTTTCCCGATTTCTGCCATTAGCCCAACGTTTAGTCCTAGTTTTGAAAGACCAACTGCAGTATTTGTTGCGTTTCCCCCAATGTCTAAGACATATTTATCAACGCTTATTTTTTCGCCAAAACTTATTAACCACTTGTTATTCTCTTTATCCAAACCAAAGTGGGGATTGGTATTTGGAATTTGAAAGAATATATCAAGCTTTGCGTCACCAACACATAAAACATCAAGCATATATTTATGGTACAGGAAAATATAACTTCGTTCAACTTTAAAAACTTGACTGAGCCCCATAGTATGATATAATTTTTATATGGTTAGAAAAACACCAGAGTCATCTCCTCATTTTAGTACTCCAATAGGTATTGATAGTAGGCATCCTATTGCCAAACCCTCAAGGGGACGCCGTTCATTAATGGCTGGTGCTGGCTTATTTGACTTACCGCAAGCTTCAGTACCAAATGTAATAGAGCCTATTGCTCCGATTCAAACAGAACTAGAACCCCGAAAGCTCAAGTTTAAAATGGGTACAAAATTGTACAAAGTAACTCGTGACAGTGAAGGAAGGCCAATAATACCCCGAACACCTGTTCAGGAGGATGCTCTTTTCGATCGACAATTGACAGTTGCTACATATTTAGATGTTCCGGTAGAGTATTTAGAAATAGGAAAAAGAGGCGGAACAATAACAAAGAAAGTGGGTCAATCTGACTACGGAGCTTTTACTGTTGTGCTTTTTCCTGTTCGTTCTAGCAGTGGAGAAATTGTTATGGAAGAAAGGCTTGCAAGTTATTTAACCCGGTCTTCAAAAGAACAATTATAAAGATTCATTAAGTAATTCCTATTTTCTCTCTTCAAGTTTTTCTATTTTTTTTACTATTTCAAGCATTAATTTTTGCTGATTCTCCAAGTGAATTAAAATTGTCTCGATTTCCTTTTCCGCTTTTTTATCTGTTTCAAAATCGTGTTCTGCCCGAAGCTGCGCATGTTTACCCTGAATATTCTGGCCAATCATTAAGAGTGGCAAGAGATGAAGTTGAATTAAATTTGATATAAAGAGCCACAATACAAATGCCGGATATGGATCAAATCTAAGTTCTTTTGGAGACAGGATGTTCCAAGAAAGCCAAAGAATAGTCCAGGTTAAGATAATGAGAAAAAATCCCATTGTCCCAATTTTTTCTGTTACGGCAATTGCGAGTCTATCTAGACCAGATAATTTTGCCCGATGCGTTACGTTTACATTTTTTACGGGATATTTTTCCTGAATTTCTTTTAAAGAAGTTTTTTGAAGGATTTCTGTCATAAGATTAGCTTATCACATTTTTTCTCCGCAGGTTTTTACGGCTTTTACGACTTGCTTAAAGACTCCTGCTTTTTTAGTTAAGGAATATTCAACTTTTGGGGGAACTTGTGCATATATCTTCTTTTTTATATAGCCTTCTTTTTCTAAATCACGGAGCCTTTTGGAAAGAGTTTTTGGATTTATATTATCGAGCTCTTTTTGAAGTTCTCCGAATCTTTTAGTGCCAGAAAGAAGAGAGTTTAGGATTAATAATGTCCATTTGCTGCCAATAATTTTTGCAGCTTTTGAAATTTCTAATAATTCTGCTTCCATACTATACTTTATGTAACTACTTGACATTGTATAGTTTAAAGGGTTAAGATGTCAATATGGATAAATGGGCACAAATACCAAATAAAGAAACAATAAAAAAAACAATAAAAGCTCTAAAGAAAAATAATATAGATGCTTATTTTTTCGAAACTTCAGATGAAGCAAAAAAGAAATTTTTTGAAATTCTTCCGGGAAATGCAGAGGTATTAAGTAATTCTTCGGTTACCCTTGATGAAGTTGGAATCTCAAAAGAGATAGCAGAATCAGGTAAATACAATGCGGTTAAAGATAAGCTGATGGCTATGGATAGAAAAACTCAAGGAAGAGAAATGCAAAAATTAGGTTCTGCTCCGCAGTGGTCGGTTGGCAGCGCACACGCTATAACCGAAGACGGGCATATACTTATTGCTTCAAACACAGGAAGTCAATTACCCGGTTACGCATATGGAGCAGATCATGTGATTTGGGTCGTCGGAGCGCAAAAAATTGTTAAAAATACAGATGAGGGAATTAAAAGAATTTTTGAACACAGCTTAGTTTTAGAAAGCGAAAGAGTAAAAGCTGCCTATGGAATGCCGGAAAGTCATGCTAGAAGGATTTTAATTTTAGAAGATGAAGCAATGCCCGGAAGATCAACCGTTATCTTTGTAAATCAAGTTTTAGGCTACTAACTTTGACATTTCCCCTCTTACGTATTATCATTTGATTATGAAAACAATTCTCCGTTTTCTTTTGGAAAAGTTGTTAATAGAAAAAACAGCTTATGCTCATTGTGATATTCCCTGCGGAATATATGATCCTCATAACGCACAAGTTGCAGCGCACACAATCATTCGCATGACCCAACTCTTAACAGAGGTTAAAAGGGATAATGAAACAAAAGCAGAGCATGATATTGCAAGAATTACATATGTTAAAGAAGACCATTCAAGTCTTTTGGAAGAAGAACTAACTACCCTTGAGAACGATTACTTCAGAGAAGAACACTATAAAGAGCATCCTAAGTTAGGAGAACATTTCTCAAATGCAAGTAAACTTGGGGCAAAAGCCAGACAAAATATTGATATGGCTGCGGCAAAAGAATTATTGGAAGAAGTAATGCAAATAGCAGAGATTTTCTACAAAACAAAAGGGGTAGAGCCTGTAAGAGTAAAAACGGTTTATCCAACAGGCGGAGAAATTGTACTTCATAAATAATGCTTCTTTTACAAAAGTTTAAAGTTTCCGGCCACAGTATGGAACCTGCAATTAAAAACGAACAACACGTTTTAGTTAGTAAAATTCCTTATTTCTTTTCAGAGCCTGATGTTAAAGAAATAGTTGCATTTAAAAAAAATAAGAAAATTTTGATAAAAAGAATTATAAGAAAAAGCGGAAATAAATATTTTTTAGCAGGAGATAATTTAAACGATAGCTTAGACAGTAAGAATTTTGGTTTTGTATCAAAAAATTATATTCTTGGAAAGGTAATTTATATTTTTTAGTATGTTTTTTTATATTTTTATTATTTTAGTAATTTTTTTTCTCCTTTTTTTATTGTCAATGGTTTGGCCGCCCGACAGTCCTTGGGCTCCCTGGTGGAGAACCTCTAAAAAAACGGCAAGAGCAATGTGCAAGTTGGCAAAAGTTACAAAAGAAGATAATGTTTACGATCTGGGTTCGGGTGAAGGAACAGCGCTTTTAATTGCCGCCAAAGAATTTGGAGCAACAGGGGTAGGTGTAGAAATAGATCCTTTGCGTTTTCTTTTTTCAAAAGTACTCATTAAAGGAAACGGTTTATCAAATAGCGTAAAGATTATAAGGGGAAATCTTTTTAACCAGGATATTTCCAAAGCAAGTGCTATTTTTGTTTATTTGGTGCCAAAAACTTTGGAGAGATTATTGCCAAAATTCAAAAAAGAATTAAAAAAAGGAACAAAGATTATTAGTTACAGATACGAGATGAAGTTACCTTTAAAAGAATACGATAAAGAAAACAAAATACGGCTTTATATTATTTAAGTTTTAAAGTAAGCCAGCGGATATTATTCAGTATATTATAAATAACATATAATTTTTTCTTCAAAACATAATCGTAACTGCCTACAAATTCTACGTGTCTTGCTCCGTATCCCTCCTTAAACTTATGAAATCCGTACCAAGGGTCTTTGCTGTTGGGATTTGTCCCAAGCGCGCCCCACATGTCAAAATTTTTAAGTCCTAATTTCTTACCGAATTTTATTGTTTCCCACATCATAAGATTTGACGCCATTACTTCTCTATATTTAGTACTTGAAGCTCCATAGGGATAATAAAGCGTATCCCTCAAAATAAAAACAATCCAAGTAACCAGGGTTTCACCTTCATAAATTGCTTTTAAAAGATACGCTGTTAATCTGTTTTTGTCTAAATTTTGAATTTTGAATTCTGAATTCTGAATTCCTAAGGTCTCCCACATTAGCCTGTGATATTTTTCGCTGTGGGCATAAAAATTTTGTCTTTTGGTTGTTTCTTTTGTAAGGCGTAAATACCCTTCAAAGGCTTTACCTGAATTATCTTCAATTATTTTTACGCCTTTTTTTTCTGCTAATTTCGTGTTGTATCTTGTTTTAGAATGCATATTTTTCAAAAGTTCGTCTTCCGGTTTTGTTAAATCCAAAATGAAAGTATATTTGGTAAAAAGAGGACGTGAGGAAGGAAAGAGATTTTTGAATTCGTATTCTTTATTATCTTTTTTTTCGACGTTTGGCTCCAGTTGAATAAAAATGCAGTTTTCTTTTTTGCCGATTGTAAAAAGCGTATCAAGCATTTTTTTATTAATGTCGGGACCTTTGGGAACGTATCCGATTGTATATTTTGTGTGGGGAATAGGGTGAATTGTAAGCTGTAAATTATCAGTTTTAACGACTTTAACTCCGGTTTTTTCCCTAAATAACCCCCATTCCGTTGATTGCAAGGGGTGTAAATTTTTATTTGTCATAAATATTCAGGAGCATCAATTCGTATACGATTTAAACTTCTCTCCAGCACTCCTTCCGGGAGTTCAAGTATAAATCTCGACACGATATTTGTCGTTTTTTGTCCGAAGAAAAGCCTTTTTCTTGAATAGGTTAAAAAGAGTTTTTCTTTAGCTCTTGTCATCCCAACATAGCAGAGTCTTCTTTCTTCTTCAAGTTCATTTTTATCCATCATGCTCCTGCTGTGCGGAAAAAGTCCTTCTTCCATTCCTACCATAAAAACAACAGGAAACTCTAATCCTTTAGCCGCATGTAAAGTCATTAGATTTATCGCATCTTTCTTGCCATTTTCATCTTTTATGTGATCGGGGATATATTCTTGTTCAACTAAAGATACATTTTCCAAGAATTCCCCAAGATTCGGATAGGAGATTGCGACGGAACGAAGCTCCTTGATATTTTCAAGTCTTCCCAGATCTTCCTCGTCTTTCTCATCGTATAAAGAAAGATAATCCGTTGCTTTTAAGGCACTATCCATAATAGAAATTGTTTCATTATTTATATCTTTTCCATCTAAAGAGTTTTGGAAATCCAGGAATTTAGCAAATTTTCCTTTGCCCAATTTTTCTAATCTTTTTAAGGAAATTTTGTCTTTGGGATTTGCAATAACTCTTAAATAAGAAAGTACATCTTTAATTTCTTTTCTTTCGTAAAATCTTGTTCCGCCAATCAAAATATATGGAATACCTCTATGAATAAAAACCTCTTCGATTACTCTTGATTGCGCGTTTGTTCTATAAAGAACTGTAAAATCATAATATCTTAAGTTGGGATTTTGATATTTAATTTTTTCCATTTCTTCTAAGATAAATTCCGCTTCACGCTGTTCGTTTATCGCTTCAAAAATCGAAATATCTTCTCCGGCTTTGTTTTCGGTCCAAAGTTGCAAAACAGGATGACCGTTATTTTTAGATATGACAGAAGAAGCTCCGTCAAGAATTCTTTGAGTCGATCTATAATTTTGTGAAAGAGAAAAAGTTTTTGTATCTTTAAAATCTTCTTTAAACTTTGCAAGGTTTAAAAAATCTGCGCCTCTAAAACTATATATGCTTTGAGAAAAATCACCGACAACGCAAATATTATTCCATTTAGCAGAAAGCATTTTGGTAAGAAGATATTGTGCGTGGTTTGTGTCCTGATATTCATCTACCAAAATATACTTAAATTTATTTTGATATTTTTGTAAAACATCCGGATTTTTTCTAAATAACTCAACTGTTTTTAAAATTAAATCATCAAAGTCCAAAGCCGCATTTTCCTTTAAGATTTTTTGATACATCACATAAACTCTGGAAACCACTTCTTGAAAATGCCCTCTGGCAAAAGACGGATATTGTGTTTCATCAATTAATTCGTTTTTTGCTTGAGATATGGTTGCAAGAACAGATGAAGGTTTATACTCTTTTAGAGATAACCCTAAAAGATTAAAGGCTTCTTTTATTGCGTCTTTTTGATCCTGAGTATCGTATATTAAAAAATTATTTGGGATCCCAATGTATTTACCTTCAATTCTTAATATTTTTGCACAAAGCGCATGGAAAGTAGAGATTGACGGAAGTTCGGAAACCTGTTTGTCTCCTTTTTTAAAAAACTTTTGCATTCTTTCTTTCATTTCTTTGCTGGCTTTATTGGTAAAAGTTACCATGAGAATGTTAAAAGGACTTATCCCTTCTGCAATTAAATAGATAACTTTATAGGTTAAAACCCTTGTTTTGCCTGATCCTGCTCCGGCTAATATTATCATCGGACCATTCTTTTGCAACACAGCTTCAAACTGCTCTTTATTCAAGTCCTTGAGAAAGTCTTCTTTCATACCGTATAATGATACCACCGCGTCAAACGCGGCTCAAGCATGAATAAGCTTTTGATAGTTGCCAACTTAAAGTCCTATAAGACTCAAATCGAAGCTAAAGAATGGTTAGAAAACTTCAAAAAAATAAGAGAATTGGGGCAAAATTTTGATAATAAGGAAGTAGTTATTTGTCCTTCTTTTACCCTATTATCTTTGTTTAACTTATATGTCTCCGACAATAATTTACCTGTTAAAGTTGGAGCGCAAAATGTTTCGCCTTTTGACGAAGGGGCTTATACGGGAGAGGTAAATGCAAAGCAAATAAAGGACTTTGCGGAGTTTGTTTTGATTGGACATTCAGAAAGAAGAAGTAATTTTAACGAAACAGATGACGTACTTTCAAAAAAAGTTGAGCTTTCTCTTAGATACGGACTTAAGCCGATTTTTCTTGTTCAGGGTAATGATAATTTAATTCCTCAAGGAGTTGAAATAGTCGCATACGAACCAATATTTGCAATCGGAAGTAGTGCTCCCGATACTCCGGAAAATGCCGATAAGACAGCTTCTCTAATAAAAGAAAGAAATAATTATCAAGTTCTTTATGGGGGGAGTGTAACTTCCGACAATGTTAAGAGTTTTACGGGGAAAACAAATTTAACCGGTGTTTTGGTTGGAGGAGCAAGTCTTGAGGTGGAAGAGTTTATTAAAATTATTCAAAATGCATAATAAAAAACCCTTAATTATCGTAGGAATTTTTGTGGCTATTTTAGCAGTATTTATTATTGTAAAAACAGCCAATTTATACCCGTTTTTATTCCATTTGTTTTTTGATAAAGGAGTTGCATTAAAAGAAACCAACAATAGGATTAACATTCTTCTTTTGGGTATCGGAGGCGGAGGTCATGACGGCCCGAATTTAACAGATACAATTATTCTTGCAAGCCTTGATCTTAAAAATAATAAAATAACCCTCATATCAATTCCAAGAGATTTATGGATGCCGGATTTAGAACCAGCTAATAAGAAAATAAACGGTGCCTATGCATACGGAGAAGAGAAAAGAAAAGGGGGGGGATTGCTTTTATCAAAAAAAATAGTAGAAAAAGTTACGGGTTGGGATGTTGATTACGGATTAAGGATTGATTTTTCGGGTTTTGTTAAGGCAGTTGATATCGTCGGAGGCGTGGACGTTATGGTTGATAACTCTTTTGTTGATTATCAATATCCAATTAGCGGTAAGGAAAACGATTCCTGCAATAAAACCCCGGAAGAACTTCAAAGCTTAGCTACTCTGTCTGCTGAGCTGTTGCCCCAAGAATTGCCCTGCCGGTATAAATATCTACGTTTTGATAAGGGTTTGCAGCGTATGGGGGGAGAAACAGCTCTTGAATTTGTAAGATCAAGAAATTCAGAGGGTAATGAGGGAAGTGATTTTGCAAGAAGCAAAAGGCAGGAAAAAGTAATAAAAGCTTTTAAAGACAAAGTTTTATCCGCAGAAACACTTATAAATCCTGCAAAAATTTTAAATCTCTATGATGTTTTAAAAGACAGTATAGATACAGATATAAAACAAGATGAGCTTGACGATTTTGTAAGACTTGCCCAAGAAATGAAACAGGTAAAAATAAACAGCGTCGTAATAGATACGGGAGATGAGCAAGCTCAAAGGCCGGGACTTCTTATAAATCCTCCCATAGCAAGTGATTATAATTTGGAATGGGTACTTATTCCAAGACTAGGAAATGGAAATTTTACAGAAATACAAAAATACATAGATTGTGAAGTAAAAACGGGAAATTGCTCTGTTTCCATAAAACCCCAAAGCTAAATAACAATGGAAAATTTTTTAAGAGAATATAGAAAAATACCCCTACCGGCAACTCTTTCCATAATGGCTATTTTATTTATACGTATTTTCTTATTTACTCAACCAAGTTTTCAAATCGATATGACTGTTTGGCAGGCATGGTCAGCAAGACTTGTAGAAGTTGGTCCGATGAACTTTTACGATACAAATATTTGGACAAATTACACGCCGGGTTATTTGTTTTTCTTGTGGATAATTGGATTATTATTTAATGGAATTTTTAACATCCCATTTTTTTCTTCGACTTTTATATATCTTATAAAATTTACCACAACAATTTTTGATATCGCAACTGCAATTCTAATTTTTAAAATATTAAAAGAATACAGAAATAAATCTTGGCCTATTTTAGGACTTATTCTTTACCTTGGAAATCCTGCAATTATTTTTAATACTTCAGTTTGGGGTCAAATAGACGGAATTCTTACCTTTTTCATTCTACTGTCTTTATATTTAGTTACCGAAAAACATAAAGTTTCATTTTCGTCTGCCTTTCTTGCAGAAGCCTTTCTTATAAAACCTCAAACAATAGCAATTTTGCCGTTATATACATTGATAATTTTTCAAAGGTTTAAAAAAAATTTAATTAAAATTGCTGTAGTCGTTTTTTTAATATTTATAAGTTACAGTTCATTATTTTTCCCAAGAGATATTTTTTTTGGACTTATAAATCTCGTAATTAAGATGACAAAAGATTATTCCATTACCTCTTTGTATGCATTTAATACGTGGTCAATTTTAGGTTGGTGGCAAAACGATGCAATTAAATGGATGGGTTTTTCTTATGCTTTATGGGGATTTTTAATGTATATCCTGGCTTTAGCGTTAATAATAATTCCATCTTTAATAAAGCAAAACAAAGATAAATTTTATTTCTATTTATTATACTCATTATCGATAATAGCATTTTATCTTTTTCCAACCAGGGTACATGAAAGATATCTCCTTCCCTTTTTTGCATTTTTTTTGATAGCGGCTTTATTAAAAAGATCAAGACTTTTAATCTTAATATATATAATTGCTTCGACTATTAACCTTGTTAATCTTTGGTTTGTTTATTATTACTACAATTTTATTTATAATAATCCTGTTCTTAGAAACAATATATTTTATAGTCTAATAGAGCAGAATTATAAACTTCTAGCAACAGTTCTTATTTTTTGTTTTTTTATAATTTTATCTTTTTATTACCGTTTAAAATTTTATGATAAAAAAAGTTAAAAAATACTTAAAAATTTATTTTCCCGAGATTGTAATTTTTATTTTTGCATTTTTAACCCGCTTTATAAGATTGAACATACCAAAAACTCATATGTTTGACGAGGTTTATCATGCTTTTACCGCACAACAAATGTTCGGAGGTAATCCGGCCGCCTGGGAATGGTGGAACACTCCTCCTAAAGGGTTTGCTTATGAATGGACGCATCCGCCTTTAGCCAAAGAATTCATGGTAATTGCAATGTCTGTTTTTGGTGATAATCCGTTTGCCTGGAGATTTTTTTCAGCCCTTTTCGGTTTTGGTGTAATAGTCTTAATTTATTTAATTAGCTACAAGCTTTTTAAAAACCGCTTAATTGCATTATTTGCGGCTTTTGCCGCTTCTATGGACGGACTTCTTCTTACCATGTCACGTATAGCCATGAACGATATGTATTTTCTCTTTTTTATTTTGCTTGCTTTCTTCTTATTTTTGCATAACAGAAAGCTTTTGATGGGTTTAGTATTGGGACTTTCTATCGCATCAAAATGGACAGGACTTTTTGGAATAGGAATAATCGGCATAATATATATTATTCAGCTTGTTTTAAAACTTAGAAAAAAAGATATTTCCAAAAGAAAAGCTCTAAAAAATTTAATAGCAGCGCCTTTATTCTTTTTAATTATTCCTTTGCTTGTTTATCTGGCTGTTTACTTGCCCTTTTTTACAGGAAAACATACTCCACCAGGTAACAAATCTTCAGTTTTCAATGTCGAAACTTTTATTGGACTGCAACAACAAATGTATTGGTACCATACGCGTCTAAAAGCAACTCATCCATACCAGTCGATTCCTTCGCAATGGGCTTTTGATCTGCGTCCGGTTTGGATTTATGTAGATTATAAAGACAATACGATTGCCGGTATTTATAACTTGGGCAACCCGCTTTTTATGTGGCTTGGGTTAACATCTATAATTTTCTTATTGCTGGAATTACTTAGAAGATTATTTGATTTTCTTGGCGGAAAACAGATCAAAAAAGGCACTCTTGCTATTCTTACCGTCTTGATAGGTTATCTTGGTTTTTTCTTGCCATGGGTTGGTTCTCCGAGGATTATGTTTTATTATCATTATTTGCCTGCTGTTCCATTTTTGGCAATTGCAACAGGATATGTTCTTAACAAGCTTTTGTCTCAAAAAATCGGTAAGGCATTTGTAATAACTTTCCTTTTTCTGTTATTTGTTTTATTTGTTTATTTTTTCCCTTTATGGACAGCTATACATATACCTCGGTGTATAAATCCGCAAGGATGCGTTAGTTGGTATGATTCTTACTTTTGGTTTTCCAGTTGGAAGTAGTTTTATTACATTGCCCAGATATTTAGAAAATTAATCATAATTATTCCCCACAAGTTTATGATGATGCTTAATGCAACCGTTAGGTAAGCTATCATTTTTGGTCTTTGGCCGATACCTAAAGAAATAAGAATTAAAATAAAAGGCATAAAATCCTGAGCAAAACGATATCCAAACTCGCTAAAACCAGTTGCAACCCATAACGACAGAACAAAAAAAGTGGAAATAATAGCAAGCCAGCAAGAAAACATAAGGGTAGATTTTTTTGCTCCCAACGCGAAAATAATGGCTGGAGAAATAAACCATATTGCCATGCTATATAAAGAAGGAATTACATATGGCCATGAGCTTTGAAAATAAGGCAGTCTGGAAAACATAGCGTCTATGTGTATCGGGATATGTTTAAAACTAAGGTAGCCATCTTTAATAGCGCTTGGTTTATTCACATCCGGAAGCAATTCATAGGGGGAAAGCGGGTTGAAGCTTGAAAACCGCATAAAATTATAAAGTATGTCCAAAAAAACAAAAGAACCTATTCCGATACCAAGGCTGATAAGATTATAAATGGAGTTTTTGTTAATGGGCAAAAATTTACCTTTCATATAGAAAAGAAAAAAGGGAAGAGTAAAAATTTCCGTTGATCTTGACCAAAAACTTGCTCCCAAAAGCAGACCTATTAGAAGCAGTCTTTGTTTTCCGAAAGTTTCCCGGATTGCCAGTAAGAGGAAAAACAATGCAACGATATGGGCAAGATACCAAGCCGATCCAACGCTTGCCAAAAACCATTGGCCGCTGCCGAAGGCAAAGAAAAATGTAGTAATAGTAGCTGTTTTAGACGAGATTTTTATTTTCTTTAAAAGACTGTATAGAATAACCGGATTTAGACTGCCCAAAAATATTGAAAAAATTGTTTGCGAAAATTGGGCTCCGAAAAGTGCAACTAGCGGAGTTAGTAGTATCGCGGGCATAGGCGGAAATACAACATAATAATTACCTTTAAATGCTATTAATTCACTAAGCCAAGAAGGATTTTCCAATAAATAAAGCCTGTGATTAATAAAAGCATCGGCAAGTCTAACAAAATAGTTATACGGAGTATTTTCAGAGGAAGTAAGAAAATAGATTATAAAAGTAATTCCGAATATTAAAAAATACACAAAGTAGGGCTGAAGTTTATTTATTTTCATAAAGCGGTATTTATTATAAAGCAAATAGCAGCACGGCTCCGATAATTGTAAGTATTCCTCCGAGGAGTCCTAAGGTAATTATTTTCCCATCAGGCCCAGGTGAGTTTCCTCCCGGCGCAAGCCCAGGATTAGAGGGCGCGGGCGTCGGCGCTACGGTCGGAGTAGGAGTGGGTAATGGAGTTGGAGTAGGTGTAACGGTTGCCGTTGGAGTAGGCATCAGCGTTGCGACAGGAGTAGGTGATGGAGTTGGTGTAGGGGTCGCAGATGGGGCCGGGCTGGGAGTCGGGGTTGCCGTGGGAGGGTTGGCAACAGGGTTAACTTGGCTCCCTGCGGCATAAACCGTAAAATTTTCTGTTATTGTTCTTAATATCCCGTTTATATCTTTTGTAGTTATAGAAATCGTATGTTGTCCCGGTGAAAGCGGGACGTTAGGTCTGTAGCTCCAATTTCCATTTGCATCGGTTTTTATCTGAGTTTGTATTTGCGCATCCGAGTGTATCTCTATTTTTACAGTTTCATTAGGTTGGGCAGTGCCTTTAAAAAGAGGCTGTTGGTCGGAAAAACTTTGATTTGCCTGCGGAGTTAATATCTCGGGAGTAATGTTTGAAACATTTCCATTAGGTTTTGGCGACGGAAAACTTTCGGCTGAATTTTGCTGTGCTGATGAAGAAGCTACGGGCTCCGTGCCCGTTGCGAAGTCATAGTTTTGAGAAAGAGTTATGGTTGGAACCGGATTTATTTGGCTTATAGATAAGGATACGTTTGAAGATAATCCGTCTCCAAAAACAAGCATTTTAAGAGTGTTCACGGTTGAAAAATCCAAATAAGATGCCAAATCCTGACTTCTCACGGAATTCAGGGGAATCAAATAGGTTCCGCCGGATTTTACGAGCGAAGAGATAACCTGAGAGTTGTCGGTTGTAATATAAATGATTGCCTCATCAGGGGCTTTTCCGTTTGGCATAACCACTTTTCCAACGACCGGTTTTTGTTCCGAGGGAGGACTAGTTACGTTTGCTCCGGTAACCACTTCAAATGGAGTGCCGTTATTTGAAAATTTATCTTGTCCGCTGGTAATCGAAAAAAAATATTTTGTAACAGGCGACAAGCTTCTTACGGTAATACTGTGAATCTTATGGTTAGCCAAAGAGCCTGTTTGTTGGTCTCTGTCGTCCAGAGCAGTCTGTCCTAAATTTGGATCTTTACCGTAAGTTAAACTGCCTATAACTTGAGCATCCGTATTATAAGAAACAGTAAATGAATTGTCTGTAATGTTGGTTATTCTTACGTTTTGCGGATTTGTTGCCGGGCTGGCGCGTCCAATGAAAATTACTCCCTTATCAACTAAAAAAGAAGTCAGACCGATACCAACAACTATAAGCAACATTCCTAAAAGTGTTGGTATACGTTTATCCCAAATTGTTTTTTTCATGGCAACAGATTTCCTCCTGCTGAGCCTTGAGGAGTATTACTAGAGCCGGTTATTTGAGAAGCGGACAAGGAAGACGAGAAAATATTTGGAAACTCTGGCGTTGGCGTTGGGGAAGCGGTAACTTGCCCTTCATAAATAGGTGTAACTTTTTGTCTTTGTTTTAATTTAGATATTGCATCCATATCAAAGGCAGGCGTTAT
>CAYIOB010000009.1:0-21577 GCA_964364925.1 uncultured Gammaproteobacteria bacterium | reverse complement strand
TAAGCAATAATCGGAATTGAAAGAAATAGCGCAAAAAAGAATTTTTGCCTAATGTCTTCTTCCATAAGCCTTGCCATTTCTCTTCCGGCAAGCCCGGTATGGTCCATCCCCATTGTCATGGTCATGCTCATTTTGAATTTTTCAAACCATGACATTTCCTCCGGTTTTTTCATAGAATGCGTATTGTTTTTGTCATGATTCATTCCTTCGTGATCCATATGTTCATCTTTTATATTTTCTTTTTTATTTTTTATTTCAATTAATACCATTCCGCATTTAGGACAAGAACCAGGTTTATCGGATTGGAGATCGCTATGCATAGGGCACTGATAAATAACTCTATTATTGCTCATAATCAAACTCCTCTGGATGCACCCTGAACCAGAACTCAGTTCGGTTCAGGGTAGCCACGTACCGAGCTTTGCCCTGGTACTGTGGCATGGGACAAGTGTAATATATTTTTTTATCCATATTAAGTGCTCTTTTTCTTAAACACATCCATGATTTCTCTTATTGCTTCTTCCTTATTTCCTTTGCTTATTGAGTCTGCTACGCAAGTTTTCAAATGGTTTTCCAAAATAACTGCATCTGTTTCTTTTAGTGCGGCCTGAACTGCCTGTGATTGGTGTAAAACATCAATACAGTAATCCTGTTCTTCAACCATTTTTATCACCTTATCAAAATGTCCACGAGAAATTTTAAGCCTGTGGAGTATTCTTTCCTGAGTATCTTTTGGTCTGTACATACTTGTCCTGAGTCTGCCGAAGGATATCCCCCCTAGGGGGATATAGTAGCTAAAAAACACCCCCCTGTCAAGTGGGAAAAGTTAAACGATATTTTGAGGAGTACCTGCTTCAAAAGATTTAATATTTGCAATTGTGGTATCAATTATTTGAATTAAAGCCTCCCTACTGTTAAAGGCGTTATGAGGAGTAATTACAACATCATCACGCGTTAACAAAACATGGTTTATAAGTTCGGTTTTTATGTCTATTTTTTCAAGATATTCTGTTGACAGAAGTTCTCTTTCTTCTTTTAAGTATGCTTCTTCTTCCAAAACATCAAGGCCTGCCGCAAGAAGAATTTTCTTTTCAAGTCCTTCTAATATAGCTTGAGTTTCTATTAATGCTCCCCTTGCAGTATTTATTAGAACGGCACCTTTTTTGAATTTTTCTATATTTTGCATATTAATAATGTGTTCTGTTTCTTTTGTGTGCGGAAGATGTAGGGAGACAATGTCTGAATTTACCAAAAGCTCATCCAAAGAAACATATTTTATTCCTTTTGCGATTAATTCTTGATATTGGCTTCTTGAAAAAGCTAAAACCTTCATTCCGAAAGAAAGGGCGATTTCGGCTACATTTTTTCCGATGTTTCCCGTACCAACTACTCCCAGTGTCTTACCATAAAGATCAAACCCCTCAAGCCTTTCGCTTGAAAAATCTCCTCTTCTTGCCTGCTCAACGGAAGGAATAATTTTTCTTGAAATTGCCAGGATTAAAGCAAATGTATGCTCGGCAACCGTGCGCGAGCCGTAAGTCGGGACATTTGAAACCGTAATTCCTTTTTCCTTACAAGACTCAACATCTATATGGTCAAAGCCCATCGAACGAGTGGCAATAAATTTAAGGGCCGGGAGACTGTCCAGCAGTTCTTTATTAATAGTAGAGTAAATAAATGTGGAAATTATTTTTGCGTCGGCAAAATTTGATGCGTTTTCTTTAGTGAGTTTTTCTTCACTAAAAACAAGGTTAAAACCCAAAAGGGAGTTTTTAATATACTCTTCTTCCCATTTTTCTATTTCAAAAAAAACAAATTTTGCCATATTATTTTTTGTTAAGCTGTTTCCAAAGCCACATGCCCAAAAGAACAAGGTCGATAAGAACAACAATCCAGAACGCTGTTGCTAAAAACCAAAAGCCTCCCCCGTTCATCATGTTTTGATACCCCCACATCATATCTTTTCACCCTCTTTTAAAAATTATATCACTTTTTCTCTTGATAATAGTTTTTAAAAAAATATACAATCAACAAAAGTCTTTGAAACAATAAACAAAAGTGCTTGATCTCAGAATGGTTACCAAATTAAGTAATTTAATTCGCTCCAAAACCTTCAAGTAAGGTTATAAAAATATAAATTGTGGCAACACCCAAAAACATAAGAAATGTTTCAATTACCGCAAAACCTTTTCTATTTTCATGATGAATTTCAGGAATTAAGTCTGAAGCTGCAATATATATAAAAAATCCTGCGGTAATTGCCAAAAGTATTGGAATAGATGTTTCTACTTTCTCTCCTATCCAGAAAGTAATTAACGCTCCTGCTACTGCCGTTAAAGCGCTAAGAATATTAACTAATAAAACTTTTTTTCTTTTTAACCCCTTATGAAGAAGTATTCCAAAATCCCCTATTTCCTGGGGAATTTCGTGCGCTGCGACTGCTAAGGTTGTTACAATACCTAAAGGAATACTAACTAAGAATGTCGCCGCAATAATTACTCCGTCTATAAAATTGTGGACACTGTCTCCGATAATAATTAAAGGGACAGTTGGTTTTACGGGTTCATCTTCATATTCATGCTGATGGTGATGAAACCAGTGTATAAAACGCTCTAAAAGAAAAAATCCCAAAATTCCTAAAAGTGTCCAAAGAAAAATATTCACTTCTGTTCCTGATTTTTCTAAATTTTCACTTTCATGAACCGCTTCAGGAAGCAAGTCAAAAAATACTGTTCCTAAAAGTGTGCCGGCGGCAAATGCAGCCAGAAAATGAGAAAACTTAAGAGCCAGTTTTTCTTTATATAAAAGAATGACTCCTCCTGTTAAAGAAAATACACTTCCTATAAGTGTAAAAATTATAATGTAAGCTAAGATTGGCAATTCTTGCATATTCCAAAAAGCCTGATATTTCCTATTCTACTGCAATTTATATTTTTTGTCCTGCATGAAAATTTCAGTGAAGTATTTCAAATCCTTCAAACCCTTCTTCCTCTTCGAAATTAACTCCAACTGACTTTACCTCCGAGAAAAACGGACCTTTTTCGCAAAGCTTAACAAGTTTTTCTATTTGTTCTTTTTTGCCCCGAGCAACAACTTCTAATCTTCCGTCGGGAAGATTTCTGACAAATCCCTTAAGCCCAAGAGAAAGAGCGTTTTTCTTAATAAATTGCCTGAACCCAACACCCTGAACAAAACCTAAAACATAAATTCTTGCCTGCATAAATTAATAGAATCTTGCACCTATTAAAGCTAAAATAACAAATCTTGCAAAGCGTCCTGTAAGCATAAGAGCAAAAAACTTAAGCGGCTTAAACCCTAAAACTCCGGCTACAAGGCCTATTGCGTCGAAAACGGGATTAGGAATAATGGCAAAGATAAAAACAATAACCGTACCGTATGCTTTAAATAAATCCTCAAGCACTGTAAACCATAATTTTTTCTTAAGTTTATGCTCTGTCAAGTTTCTTCCGGAGAATCCAAGGAAAAAAGAAACCATGTCCCCTGCTGCCGCTCCCAAAGACGCGACAAGGGCAACAAGAAGAGGCGGGTATATTGAGCCTCCGGCAATGACCGTAAGAAATGCCGGTCCGGAGACAAAAAAAGTAGAGCTTGATGCCAAATTGATTAAAAATATCCCAAAAAGCCCTAACTTGGTGGCTTCTTTAAAATTGTCTCTTAAAACAAAAACTCCTATGGATAAAGCAAAAGAAAGTATTAATACAAAAATGGTGAAATATTTTCGGGATGTCATTTATTTTGTTTTTATTTCGTTTTTAAGCTGTTTTAATTTCCACAAAAAAAGAGCAACTTTATTGTCAGCATTTGAATCTTTTACAAAAGAAAGGGCCTTTTCTAAAACTGCTCTGTGATTTATTTTTGCAAGTTTTATATACATTGACCTATTTTTGTAATCGTCCATCTCTTCGGCAAGCCATATTCCGAATGCCTGAAAATCTCTTGAAATATATTTATCTTTTACAGGATCAAAGCTTTTTAGGATTTGGGAAACTTTTTGCATTTATCCTGCACTTTCTCCTTCCATAATTTTTGAAATTTTTCTAGATTTTAGCATAAAAGCGCAGGGTTTATTTTGTATTAAACCTGTTCATGGCAACTGTAAGATCTTTTTCAAGCGCTGTTTCAATTGCTTTTACCGATTTTTTAATAAGAGTTTTTGCTTTGCTCCAATCTCCGCCCATTAATTCTCCCAAAACATAATTATCAACACCTTTAAAAACGAAGCTCTGATGTTTTTCATTTAAATTTTGTTTCGGCTTTCCAATACCTAATCTAAATCTCCAAAACTTGTCCGTACCAAGAGTGTTAATTATTGAATCAACGCCTTTATGCCCCGCAGATGCTCCCCCAAGTCTTATTTTCATGCTGCCTAAAGGTAAATCAACATCATCGTGAATAATCCAAATATCCGATGGGTGAATTTTATAAAAATCTTTAATTATTTTAACAGCCATTCCGGAGTTATTCATATAGGTTTTGGGCTTTGCGAGAATTACTTTTTGCGGTAACGAGGCTTTTGGCTGCCAAGTGATTTCTGCAATCTCGCTTTTAAATTTTTTTGAATCTTCCCAAGTTCCATCTTTTACCGGCGTAAAGTCTTTTAAAAAATGTTCAACAACAACAAAGCCCAGGTTATGTCTTGTACGTTCGTATTTTAATCCCGGATTACCCAGCCCTACTATTAGTTTCATAAATTTAGTTAACAGTTATTAGTTACTAGGTACTAGTTCTTATATTATAACTAATTTCTGATATCTATTAACTAGTATCTAATCCAAGTAATTTAATAACTTGCTCATTTTCTACTTGAGGAAAACTTTTGTAAAACTCTCCGACCGCAGAGAAATCTTTAACAATTTTCAAACTTAACACCATATCAAAATATTCTTTAATATTAATTAATGTATCTTTTGAAATTACTGGAACTGCCAAAATTACTTTTTTTCCTTTACTCTTTTTAAGAAATTTGGCAGCAACTATTGCAGTTGCGCCCGTTGCAATTCCGTCATCAACAAGGATAACCGATTTTTTTTTAAAGTCAATATGGTGGCTTTTAAATAGTTTTTCCTGTTCTCTTCTTTGTCTCTCTTTTTCTTTTTTTAACTCTAATTTTTCTTTTTGAGATAAACCCAAAACTTTACATAAATCATTATTCCAATAAGCTGTGTTTTTAGGACCGACTGCTCCAATTGCAAGCTCATTATTCCCAGGCGCGCCTATTTTTTTAATAACAAGAACATCTAAGGGAGCTTTAAAATAGTCTGCGATAATTTTACCTAAAACTACTCCGCCTCTTACCAGGGCTATAACAACAATATCCTTACCTTTAACAGCGCTTTTAAGTTTCAAACAAAGCTTTGAGGCCGCCTCTTCTCTGTTTTCAAACATCCCACATATTATACACCCAAAACAAAAGAGCCACCCTTTTAAGGGAATGGCCCTTTATAAATGCAGCACCTTTCCCCCACGGAGTATTAAGCTCACGTGGGAAAAATCAAGAACAATACCCCCGCGGCAAGCCGCGGAGTTTTAAAAAGGTGCTGGATAAATTAACTCTATTCTTATTTATAATAAGATTTTATTTGGAATAAGAAATAGAAAGAAAGAACAGCAACGAGTACTCCTACAACAGAAAATGATACTCCTGCCGCAACTACTGCTAATACTTCTGACCAGAATAAAAGTGTCCAACCAAACGCTTTCCTTTTGAAAAGATTTGGTGTTGCAACGAGCATCAATGCACTCTGAGCAAGGCCTAAAACTGCTGCCACCATAAGGCCTGTTGCAAGCCCAACTCCGCCTCCCAATGCAACTGCCGGAGCAAAAGCTGCAGAGAGACCAAAAGCTGATAATGATGCCAAAACTCCTAAGACTCCAAAAATTAATGCGAGCCAAGGAGTAATTGTTACGATAACTTCGCGGACGCTTGGTGACAAAGGAGGAAGTTTAGCAAACGTTTCCTCTAATGTTACCATAAGATTCATGTTTTTTGCTTCTGCCATATTTCACCTCCCTTCTGCCCGTCGATGAAGCGCTCCGTGAGCCGTGTACGAATAGTACTGAAAAGGCGAACGGAAAACTTAGGCGGGTTCCTTATATAACTTGATGGTAAACCAACCGCAATTAAAAATCAAGACCGAGCTGATTCACCAGATTCGTTTGTTTTTCGGTTATCTTTTTATCGTCCCAAATTTTTACAATTCCGTACTGTCCGTCAAATCCCGGCAAAATAACAATGTCCCCTTTTCTGACCTTTTCTATGCCTTCGGCAATTTTCTCCCCCGCTTCTTTCTTTATTTCATCGACCGGAGTTTTTAATAAAACTTCCAATTCCGAACCGAATTTCAAACAAAGCTCGTCGTACGCATTTATGACTTTAAGACTGGACACTGTCGAAGAAAGACTTTCGGCAATAATCTGGACCAACTGGACAAGTTTTACAAAAGGCGGGTGGTTACCTGTTTTGTCAAGTATCCATTTAACCCCGTTTGGGTTAAGTTTTACGGTTTCCTGACCAAACCAATCGTTACCTCTTGCCAGATCTTGGACTCTATCCATAACTCCAACCGTTAAAGGCCTGTGGCAAGCCGGACAAATTGTCCCCTTCTCCTTTGTTTCTTGAGGTGTTTGCACAACTTGGCAGTTTCTATGACCGTTGTAATGATATTTTCCTTCTTCGGGATAAAACTCTATCGTGTATCCTATTTTGTATTTTGCATCTTTCTCCTTTTTTATCGCGCTGATTATGTCACTATAAGTAATCTTTTCTTCTTTATTTGGAATTTGAAATTTGTCATTTGTAATTCCGTTTTTGGTCACAAAAACGGTTGCCTCTCTTCCCATTTTCATTGGAGAATGGGCGTCGGAAAAAGACAAAATCGAACGGTTTTTAAGTTCTGGGATTTGCCAGTTCATAAAAGGGTCGCTCGAAAGCCCGGTTTCAACTCCGTAAATGTACTTTCCATACTCGCCAAAAGCTTCGTCTATAGAATCAAATCCGGAGTTTGACCCGTATAAGGAAAACCACGGCGTCCAGGCATGGCACGGAACAAGAAGTGCATTTTCATCTATGGATTTTATAAGCTCTAGGAGCTGAATTGAAGAAAGTCCTATTATCGGACGCCCATCCGAGGCTAAATTACATCCTCTCCTTACAAGCTCTTTGTTTATTTTTTCCGCTGTTTCAAAACTTGGTGAAAAAACCAGATTATGAATTCTGTGCCCCCTTCCTCCTTGCGAGTAAATACTGGAAATCTCAACAGATAATAAAAACAGTAGATTCTTGCTGATTGCTGATTGCTGACCTGCCTCGCCGGCTGGCGGGTTGCTGATTGCTGATTTGAGTTTGAAGAGGCCTTCTCTCACCTCTTCAAGCTGATCTTTTATTTCTCTAAACCATAAAGGGTGAGTCCAGTCTCCGGTTGAAAGAATATTAATTCCTTTTTTCTTGGCCCATAAAGCCATTAGGGGTAAAACCATGTCCCTGGAAACCGCTCGCGAATATTTAGAGTGAAGATGAAGATCTGCTACAAATTCCATATACGGATTGTCCGCCGATAAATCGCTCCCCGATTTAATCGGGGCAAGATTAGGTGGGCATAAAGTCATTTTAACACAAATTTATTTGCTATAATTTAGAAAATGGGCAAAAAAAGACAGAATGAAATCTCCCACATATATCTCCGGGGTTCGGACCTTGCTCAAAGAAAACGGGAAGTTTTAAAAGATGCGTCTGAAAAACTAAGTTTTGTACCGGATAAAATAACAGAAGAAAGCAACTGGTGGGGATCAAAAGAAATAGGCGCATTTTTTTGTTCGGGAATTTATAAAAATAAACCCGCTATCTTAAAAATTCAGGGGGTTAAACCGACTGTCAGCGAAATCTACATGATTAAGTCTTTTGCAAAAACAAATAAAAGTAAATTAATAAGACCCCCGCTGCTCTACGCTTCTTTGCCTTGGAACGATGAGAAAAGATACGAAGCATTGGTTTTAGAACCGGTTGAAAAAATAGTTGTTCAAACCCCAACAAATAAAGAAGAATTGGATGTCTTTTTTAAGGCTTACGAGGATTATCATAAAAATTGTCTTGAAACTCCGTGGCTTGAGAAACCAAAAGACTCTATTCCTCAAAGGATTTCGGATAATTTTAAAATATGGCGTAAAGCAAGTTTTAAGCTTTTTCCTACTCATCCTTTAAGAAAAGAGGAAGATATTTTACTAATCGACGAGGCTGTTGAAGCACTCAAAAAAGGATACGAAAATGTTGATTTTGAATTTCAACACGGACATTTTTCAGAAAGTGACTTATATGAAAAAGGTAATCAAATAATACTTCTTTCTAATCTTTATTGGGCATGGAGACCGCCTTTGTATGACGCGGTTTTTGGTATGCACTGGTTTATTTATCATTTAGCTGAAGTTGATAATATAACGCCGGAAATAGTTGAAGGGCAAAGAAAATTGTGGTTTGAAAAAATAGAATCCCTGCCCAGGGTTAAAGCGCATAAAAAACTTTATAAACTAGCACTTTTAGAAAGAGCTGCCGCAGGACTAAATTTGGACGCTTTGAGCATTGATTGTAACAAGCCAATAGCAAAATACCTAGTTGATAAAACCAGAGAGATTGTAATACACTTAATTAAGACCAAAACTTGACAAATAGAACTTATAGTATTATACTCTAAGTGAATTTATCTAATTTTTTATGGCAATTAACGAGCTAGAGAGAAAACTTGATTCCAGTATTGTTGACTTTTTCAATGGACAAGTTCCTCAACCGGAAGTAGGCACAGTTGAATTAATCCCTGAAGATGAATTAGATATGCCTACAGCAAACGAGAATCCGCAATTAAATCTAGGGTTAATTCCTGAGCTGAGTCACCAACTTGAACTAGATGAGTTATTTTCTACAAGAAGAGAACCTAAACTAATTCCTGTTTTTACACTTAAAAAGCCGGAAGAATTATCTGCAACAACAGAAACTGTTGAAGAAAAACCTAAAAAAAGCGCAAGAGGATGGGTTGCTAGGGCATTAAAACCAGCTGTTATCGCGCTAACCAGAGTAAGGCTTTAATCCTATTTTACCTGCTGCCTATACATTTCTATTAGTTCTTTAACACTAGTTGCATCTTCTGCTTTTTTATCAAAACTTCTGAATGAGACCAAACGCGGAAAACGAAGCGCGTATCCCGGCTCTTCATCACTTTTTCCGGCAGTATGAATCGGAGAACGGGTTATTTCGTCTGCCAAAACTTCTATTACAATTTGAGGCGTTATCCAAACGGATGGAATAATTTGTGAATTAACTCTTGCAGGTTTGTGATCAAGCCTTATTCTATCTGCCCTTTTATGAACCTCTCTCCACTCTTGGTCCGTAAGACCTGTACCGATTTTAGAAACGGTTACAAACTCGTCTTTTTTACTGTCATAAACTCCAACCAATAAAGCTCCTGCTCCAAATGCCGCTCTTTTGCCTTTTCCCGTAATGTAACCTAGAATGACGCAATCGATTGTGTCATTTAATTCTCCGCTGCTGTGCCTTTTGAGCTTAACCCAATTAAAGTTGCGTCCACCGGCCTCGTATGGGCTTTCCAAGCGTTTTACAACCAACCCCTCCAGGCCTTTTGAAATAGCGTCTTCCAGTAAAATTCCCAAGCTTTTTGCATCAGTAACCGTCTGGTTTTTTGTTCTTATTAAAACATCATCTTGTGTAATTGTTTCCTTTAAAATTTCCATTCTTTTTTTAAGCGGTTCGTCTAAAAGCTGTTCTCCGTTTTTATACAAAATGTCAAAAACAAAAGCTTTAAGAGGAAGTTTGCCTGCCATTTCCGAAATACCATGCTTTCTTCGTCTTTTGGTTGTTTCTTGGAAAGGTAAAAATTCTTCAGATTCGGGATTATAGGCAAGAGCTTCTGTATCTAAAATTACGCTTTTGGCTTTAATTTGTTTTTTAGCCGCTTTTGTTAACTCGGGAAACATATGCGTCATTTCTTCTAAATTTCTTGAAAACATTCTGATATTGTCCCCGTCTTTATGAATTTGAACCCTAAATCCATCGTATTTATACTGCACGTCAACGCCTACTTTATCCTGAACGGAGTCGAAGGACATTTTTTCAATAACTTTTTCAGGCGTTGGGAGCCTTTCGCAAAGCTCGCTTCGAATCGGCGCACCTACTCTTACTTCCAATTTTTCCACTCCTAAAAGACCTTTATCCCACAAAGTTTTTGCAATTAAGCCTAAATCCGAAGTTCTGTTATAAGCGCCTTCTAAAAGTTTTCTGTTACTCTTATCTCCCAATTTTGCAGTTGCCAATGCATCTAAAACCGTAGGGTCTCCTATTCCAAGTCTTGTATTACCCAAGGGAATTCTAACCAGGTGTTTTGCCGAAATAGGATCAAGTTCTTTCAAAAGGTCCGATAATAACGTCTGCCTTTTTTCAACCGTTCCCTCTCCCGAAGTATGCGCAATTTTCTCTAAAATATTAAATACTTGTTCTACTGTCAAATTTTGACTTTTGACTTTTGACTTTTGACTTAATTGCTCTGCAACTTTTCCCATGTCTCCCAATCTCTGATAGCTTTTTAGAACTTCTTCTCTTGTTAATCCGTACGCATTGGCAATAGAGACAGCAACGGTTTTTTCTGCCATTCCTATCTCAATTGGGACAAAAAATGGAGCAAGACGGCCTTGAATTAAATAAACTATTTTTTCAATTTCTTCTTTTGGAGTTTTTTTAAAAAGTTCGGAAAGAATATCAATAAGCGCTAAACGCGATGAAGTTTTCTCCAATTTTTCGAAATATTCTGATAATTCTGTAAACCGCATAATTAATTATGAATTATAAGTTATAAGTGCTAAGTTTTACTAGACGTCTTAACGATTTTTGTAAGAATTTTTATTATTTGCTCATTTTCTTCGAATAGAACCTCAAATTCCCCCTTAAGCTTGGGGTTTAAATCAGATAATAATCTAAGCCAATAAATAGTCTCCCTAGCTTCTTTTTTAGCTACATTCATGCTATGAATAAATTCTTTTCTGGAATTTGAACCAAGTGCCTCTTCAATGTTTGCCCCTACTGAAGTTGCCGAACGGATAATTTGTTTAATTATCACAATATTTTCATAACTTTTTTCCAAAAATTTAGTTATCTTAATAACTTCCAAAGCAAACAAGTAGGATTTTTTTGCAATTAACGACTCTCTAATCGCTTCACCCATAATTTATAATCAACAACTTATAACTAGTAATTAATAATTGGCCGTCAGGCCATAATGTACTTTGCGCCCTTTGTTACGCCGTGTTTTTTAATTATCTCCGACTTAACCAGAGATTTTAACTCGTTTAAAATCGTGTCCTCGGAAATCATTGGGAATAATTGTTCAAATGCCTGATTTTGCAAAAACCCTGTTTTTTGAATATATTCAATGATTTTTAATTGTCTGTTTGATAAAAGCAAAGGTTTTCCGCCCAATTTTTCTTTTAATTTTGCGTCTATTGAGATATTTTCGACCTTCTCTCTTATTTTAGAAAGCTCTATTGAAAGTCCTAAGGAAAAATACTCAAGCCAAGCTGTTAAGTCCCCTTCTCTTTTGGAAACACTTTGCAACGCGTCATAATAAGCTCCAGCGTCCGAATCAAAATATTCTTCCAAAGAGAAAAATCTTCTTATATCATAGCCTTCTTTATATAAAATGAGCGTTGCAAAAGCTCTTGCCACCCGTCCGTTTCCGTCCAAAAAAGGATGAATTCTAACAAGTTCATAATGGACTGCTCCTGATTTTAAGACAGGGCTTATGTCATCCTCTTCGGAATTATTAACAAATTCCAAAAGATTTTTTACCTGAAAAGTAACTGCAACAGCCATAGGAGGCTTAAACGAAACTTCACCGGTATGACTATTTTTAACAACGACCTGTGTTTTTCTGAAAACCCCGCACTGCTCTTTAGGAAGGATTTTTTCAACCGTTAATTTATGCAGGTGTTTTATTAATTCTTCAGTGATTTCGGATTTCGAATTTAGGATTTCGGATTTTTCAATATAATCCATTACTTTTCTGTAATTTATAACCTCCTGAATATCCCTGTCTCTTGCCGCAACATCCACTCCCTTCATCACTTTTTCAGCCTGCGAAAGATTAAGCTCGTTTCCTTCAATGTGAGTTCCAAAGTGGACACTTCTGACAATTGCGTCTTGCTGAAATTCTTTTTCGTAATAAGGCAAAAGCGGGGCTTTATCGATTATTTCTTTTGAGGCCTCAATGCTCCCAATGTTTTTAAGGATTTTGTTGGTTATTGTAAAATTAGGACTATACATTATTAGATAACTTGAAGTGCGAAATGGGATTTTCTTGATCTTGAGTTTCTGATGTTTTGAATTCAAGAAATCTAGACGTCAAGATTTCAAGATCAAATATTTCTCACTTCCCACTTCTAAAATTCCTTTCTATGGTATAATTATATCATTATATGCCGAAGAATTCCCGAAAAGAAACAGCTTCCGAAAAAAAACTGCATATAGAACTTGTAAAACAGATGTTGACCCTTGCCACATCGGGTTTTGGCTTGGTTGCGGCTTTAGCCTGGAACAGTCTTATTCAAGAGTTTGTAAATTCTTATGTTAAAAAATTACTGCCAAGCGGAAGCGGAATACTTTCTCTTTTAATTTATGCCCTGATAGTAACCGTTCTTGCTGTTTTTGTTACGTACCAGCTCTCAAAACTCTCCGAAAAATTACAGAAATAACTAGTGTTATTCAACCGGCCTACTACGGGGAATACGACCGCCTTGAAAATCTCGCTCTAGGTTACGAGCGATTAAGCTACCTTTGCTATGCCCATTTCTACCAATAACTCCAGGCAATTCAAAGCTTAATCGTGTATCAGTTTCTTGAATTATATCTCGTCTACTTGGTTCTACTTCTAATCCACCATTTCTCATATTTTAAAACCTCCTCTCTAGGAAATTCCACTTAATTATTGGTATAACATCGTTGTTTTAGCTTGTCAAGATGAGATTTTTCATTACAACGGGAATTTCGTCAGCCAAATCGGAAGAATTAAAATACAAACCAACTTTTTTATAAAGCCCATCTCCTGCCTTTTTGTTAATGTATGAACCGCAGCTTGCCGACAGAAATGCATCGTTTTTGCAATACAAAGCAGCAACTAAACCTGCTAAAACATCCCCTGTTCCGCCTTTTGTCATTCCGGCATTTCCGCCTAAAATTCGGGCGCACCGAATTTTACCCTGAGCGGAGTCGAAGGGTGAACATACAAAATCCTCTTCGCCTTTTAAAAGAATTGTAACATTGTATTTTTTCGCCATCTCCTCTGCGTTTTCAAAAGTCGGGAGAAGATTAAAAAGCGTTTGAAATTCTTGATGGTGGGGAGTAATTATTGAAGTTTCGGGCAAGATGGAAGGGGCTATAACCTGCAACGAACCGCCGTCCACAACCCATTTTTTGTTTTTGTATTTTTGCAAAAGAGTTTCCGTAAGAAGTTTTGTGTCGCTATCTCCCTTTTCAATTCCATTTTCTCTTGGAAGACCGGGGCCGATTAAAACAGCATCTGCCTCGTCTATGTAATGTTCTATTTTATCTCTTGGAACTACAATTCCATCCCTAAATTCCTGTTTTTCTTTCTGAACAATTTCGTTATTCGAATCAACAGAAGAGTAAAACACCATATCAACAATCCGTGATGCAATTTTTAACGACCACAGGGACGCGGCGTGGAAAAGAACCGATCCGCCGATAACCATTAATTTTCCGTTTTGTCCCTTATGAGAATCCTTTAACGGAACATAAAGTTTCTTTAAATCGTCGACCTTGAATTCCTCCATTATTTTTCCTCCTTAGTAAATTTTATCACTTGTCATGCGTTTTTTGTTCGGATTTTAAAAATGCAGGACTTGCATTTTACTTAATGCTTTAGCCGAAATAAATTCCTTGTGGGTTGTTGTAATAATCGTCTGCTGAAGTCCTATCATTTCTAAAATTAACTCTATATGGTTTTCGTCTAGTTCCGAAAAGATATCATCAAGAAGTAAAACCGGTCTTTGACCCAATTTTTTTTCAATAAACAAAAGCTCAAGCATTTTTAGCTGTAAAACTGCCAATCTTTGCTGGCCGCGTGAACCGAAATACTTAACATCGTGGGTTGTCTGCCTTGTATTATTAAACATACTAATTGAAAAATCATCTCTGTGGGGACCAACCAAAGTTACCCCCGAAGCAACTTCCGCTTCTTTGTATTGCAAAAGTCTAGCCTTGGAAATTACGCTTTTATCGTAAAAGGCGGCAAAATCAAAAATATCTTTGCTTTCATTGTTAACAAATTCTATAAACCCTTCTCTTTTTTTAGTTATTCTTTCTCCAAACTCAATGATTAGATTATCCCAATATTCAAATTGTTTTTCGTTCCTAATACCTGCTTGCCTGGTGTTTTCCAAAAGCGCATTCCTTTGCCGCAAACCTTTGGTATAAGAAACAATAGCCAGCCTATATTCCCTGTCAACCTGCTCTAAAACGCTATCCAGGAATTTCCTGCGAAGCGAGGGGGAATCAACAATAATTTCTAAGTCTTCCGGCGAAAATAAAACAGCGGGAAAGTTTTCTACAAAATCTGCTCTTCTTTTGGCAACACCGTTTACCAAAAATTTTTTAAATTGCGAAGTTTTCCCTCCCAGCTGTCCGTTGGTTATCACAACTTCAAGACTTGCTACTTGCCCTGAGCTTGCTTGTGGTGAGCTTGCCGAATCCACCGAAGGGTCTACGCTTCCTTTAACTCTTGCCAAATCCTGTCTAAAAGAAATCATCTGAATATCTTTATCCGTTCTAAAACTTTTACCAACAGAAAGTAAGAAAATAGCCTCAATAAGATTGGTTTTACCGGAGGTATTTGGGCCGATAATAACCGTGGTGTTACCGTTGAATTTGAATTCGTCCTGTGAGTAATTTCTGAAGTTTTGAAGAGAAATACTTTTTAGCACGAGGTTATTCTATCACAGTTCCAACAAACTCTTTGCCTTTAAGATAGTTATCTAAATTAGCAAAATCGTGGCCCGATAAAACTGCCACTTTAATTCCGCCTTCCTGTGCTTTTTGAGCCGCAACAGGATCGAAAGGAGCATTCATTCCCGGAATCCACTCGTCGCCAACCAATTTTCTAAAATCTTCCCAGGAAATTTTTTTTATTGGCTTTGCGTCTTCGTTTTTATTTGGGTCTTTGTCATAAACTTCGGCAACGTTACTTAAATTGATCATTTCTTTTACATTATAGTCTTCGCAAAGCAATACGGCATCATAATCTGTAGACCAGCCGGGCTTCCAGCCGGCTGCAACAACAACTGGTTCTACTGCTTTTCTTATAATTTCATAATGCTTGATTATATAGGGGTGGGCGATGTCTCTAAAGATAGTGCGGACAAGGTGTGCATTGAGCTTGGTTGCGTGTATTCCCAGCCAATCCAAATCGTCTCTTGTTAACTCGTGGCCTATTACTTCTCTTCCGGCGTCTCTATATTTTCTGGCAATTCTTCCTCCCCCAATTATCAAAAAAAACTGGCGATTTTTATTTTCTGCCAGTTCTTTTCTAACAAACTGATTAAGTTCCTTAAGGAACTTAGTGTCAATCCCCCCGTTTGGAACGATGAGGGATCCTCCTATGGACATTACGATTTTTTCCGTATAAGCCATAATATATTCGACTACGCTCAATATTTATGCTGAGCAGTGTCGAACGCATAAAAAACTAGCACCGGGTGCTAGATGTTAATACTACCATTACGGGTATAAAAGGTCAATATGTAATTTGGGGTAATTACCACATGAATCAGCTGACTATTAACCGTAATTTGATTTTTTCTAAAAATTTGGTAAGATGTTTCCCTATGCCAGAAAAAAGACGAGAAAGAAACAGAAGCAATAACTACTCTAATAGGGTCCATTCAGATGGAGAACTGAGTAGAAAAGCTCTAAAAAAGAAAAAAAGAGCTCAGGAAAGACAAGGATTGAATCCTAATGGAGAATATTTTGAGAAAAACTCAAAACCTATTGATATGGAACCTGATCAAGAGTATCATTTCTGATGCTTAGGACAGAAAAATGTGCCTCTTCCTCCTAAAAATATCTTCTCTATTTTTCCATCACATTTGCTACACTTTTGACCTTTTCTACCATAAACTAAGGTATAATTTTGATATGCCCCCTCTTGTCCGAGCGCATTAACAAAATTCTCATCCGATGATCCGCCATATTCTAAACTTTTGCGTAAAATATCAAAAATTGCTTCATATAGTTTCTTAGCCTCTTGTTTTGTAATCTGCTTTGCAGATCTCCTTGGATCAATTCCGGCTTTAAATAAGGCGTCATTGGCATAAATATTGCCTATTCCGCCGATTTTTTTCTGGTCCATTATCAGAGGCTTTACAGCAACACTTGAGTTTGAAAGTATTGATTTAAACTTATCGAGAGTTAAAACGGCTTGCCCTGAAGAAGCTTTGCTGACGAAGGGCTCCGGCCCCATTTCGCTAAAAAATGGCATTTGCATTAACTCGCCCTTTTTCAAAACCTTAATCCAGCCAAACCGGCGCAAATCGTTATAATAAAGCACCGCTCCTTTGTCTAAAGTAAAAATAATATGAGAGTATTTTGAAGGAAGAACCTCGCCTCCAATTTTTTTAGAAAGAACTAGGCTTTCGGTATTCTTATCTCTAAAAACCAGCTGGCCTGTCATTTTAAAATGTACCACCAAAAGATAATCGTTATCAAATTCGATAATTAATCCCTTACCGATTCTTTTGATATTAGTAATTTTTACTCCTAAAATATCTTCTTTTCTCCCGGCAAACATTTTGGGGATTTTGACCTCAATATTTTCAATCCTGTGCCCGACAAGATACTTCTGAAGTCCCAATTTAACAGTTTCTATCTCTGGTAATTCCGGCATAATTTTATTTCGACCTCAGCGAAACTTTGATTTTACATACTCCGTTATCTCTTTTTTAAACCTTTCTTTTGAAAATTTCTCAGCTTGATGAATGCAATCTTCCGATCTTATATTCATTTCCTCAAATGTTTTTATAGCCAAAATTAATCCCTCTTTTGAATAATCATTAAATAAAACTCCTGTTGGAGCTTGTCCTGAATTTGTTGAAGGATCAATTACTGTTTCTTTATACCCTCCTCCGTTAAATGCTATAACCGGAGTACCGCTTAGCATTGCCTCAACCGGCGTTATGCCAAAATCTTCATCTTTGGCTAAAGCCAAAAACGCTTTTGCGCCTTTATATAATTTTACAAGTTCCTCATCCGTAACTTGACCTAAAAATTCAACATTTCCTTGCGCATTTTTGACAAGTTCATTATGTTCAAAATAATATCCTGCCGGAGAACCGGCAATTTTGAGTTTAAATCCCGCTTTAATTGCAGCTTCTACCGCAATATCCAAACCCTTACCACCAACAATTCTTGACACTATAAAATAATAATCTTCTCTTTTTATGTTTGGGGACTTTGGAAGAAAAACCGGAGGATAAATTACTTTCGAATCTCTTCTATAAAATTTTTTAATTCTTCCTGCAACTTCTCTTGAATTGGCTATAAAAAAATCTACTTTTTGCGCCTGCTTAAAATCATAAAGCCTTAAAAAATGACCGACAACATAAGCATAAAACCTGACAATTGCATATTTTTGAAAATTAACAGAAGTATTATAGCCATAAAGCCAGCGCGGCGGAGTATGACAATAACAAATCTCAATTGGTTTATTGCCGCCAAAGCCTTTTGTTATGTACCAACTCGCCGAAGATAAAACCACATCATATTTTTTAAAATCAAAACTTCCCCAAATAAAAGGAGTTAAAAACCGCAAGGGCGATGCAAGTTTTGATGAATATGGAAGAAGGTTAAACCATGAGTTGATAATTTTTTTGTTCTTAAAATGCTCATAAGCCGTAGAATTTTTATCGCAAAACGCAGTGTAGATAGGCGCATCCGGATAAACTTCCATGAGAGCTTCCAGCACCCTCTCAGCGCCTCCAAATTCTTTTATATAATCGTGAACAATTGCAATTTTCATATTTTATTTTACAAATTCGTCTATTTCCTTAAGAAGACTTTCGGGGTTTGTCAAAAACCAGTAATGATTCCCCTCCACTGCTTTAAATTTTGATCCTTGAATCGATTTTTGTAAATTATAGCCATTTTGTATATTTATTAAATCATCTTGTTCCCCCCAGAGAATTAAAACCGGAAAGCTTGAATTAAGCTTAATATCTTCCGTTATAACAAACCTTGAATCTTTTAGGAGTTCTTGAGGGGAAAGTATTTGATGAAAAAAATCTTTTGCAAGAACCAGCGTAAGACTGTTGGGATTAGAAAGAATATGCAAAGACATTTTCAACCAATTCATTACCCATTTAAACATCGATTTATCTTTAAAGGCCCCAACTGTGTCCACTAAAACTAACGCTTTTACTTTGTTAGGAAATCTTGAACAAAAGTTTGCGGCAGAAATTCCTCCTGCAGAATGACCAATAATAATAACTTTATTTTTACTAAATAAACTATTCATTGTTTCTTCGTCTTCTGTAAAACCTTTAAAAGATTTTAAAAATGGTGCGACTACTCTATATTTACTAGCTAAAACATCAATTATTAATTGGCATGAATACGGACTTATTCCCCAACCGTGAAGAAATAATATGTTTTCACCTTTTCCTTCATCAACATATCTTAATCCATCTTTTTGAAAAACATTCATAACAAATTTAACTGATCGCTAATTTCTTTTTTCCCGCCAGCCCGCCCCGCTTCGCTTGGCGAGGCCGGGGAGGCGGACTTCGCTTTCACCGAGTCTGACTCGGCTTCGCTCAACTTTTTATCTTTATCTTGAAAGGCAACGCTATTCCCAAAGACTCTGCCCATTAAACTTTTAAAACCAAGCTCTTTAAAAGCCTCAAGAAGTCCTACTTTATCAATCTTTCCTACTTTTGCTTTTTCCAAATCCATTTTTACAGGTGCGTCCGTAACGATTGTTGCCAGTTTTTTGGCAAGAGCCGCCTGTTCCGCATCCGCCGCAAGCTTTAAACCTATATTTTCCGGAAGCTCGGAGATATGCTCATAAAGATTTTCAAAAGTATTATATTTATTAAGAAGATCACTGGCTGTTTTTGGCCCAATTCCCGCAACTCCGGGATAATTGTCTGATGAATCACCCACCAAAGCTTTGTAATCTATAAATTGCGCTGGTTTTAAACCGTATTTTTCTTTTACTTTTTCCTCGTCGAAAAGCGCCATTTTGGTAATACCCGAAATTGGGGCCAAAACAAGAACTTTATGATTTACAAGCTGGAGCATATCCCTATCTCCCGAAACAATAATTGCCTGGAGATTTTTTGCGGCGGATTGGGTCGCAATTGTTCCGATAATATCGTCAGCCTCATATCCGTCTACTTCAAAATGCTCTATTTTGGCTTTTTCCAATACTTTATGTAAAAGATCTATTTGTGGAGCTAAATCGTCTGACATTTTCGGTCTTTTTGCCTGATAGCCTACGTACATTGATTTTCTAAAAGTTGGTTTAGGTCTGTCAAAACAAACGATTAAATACTCCGGTTTTAAGTCATTTAAAAGCTTTAAAAGCATGGCAAAAAACCCATAAACCGCATTTGTCAGTTGGCCATCTTTAGTATTCATCGGAGGCAGGGCGTGGAATGCACGGTGCACAATCGCATTCCCGTCGATAATAACCAATTTCTCCATAATTCAACAATTTACTTGCCCCGTATGTTCGCTCTTTCGAGGCGAGGATGTAAACCTCGCGAGAAAGTAAAAACATATGGGGTCCATAAGTTTCTGAAATGATTATATCCTAAGAGGCTTTTGAATGTAAGAGGAGCTTACGATAAACATAGGTCGTGGCAAGCATTGTCAAAGGCACTGTTACAAAAAGACCTACTAAAAGAAAAATTGCACCTAATACATTTACTAAGAAAAGCAGAATGCCAAAGAGAAAAAGATTCCATGTATTTCCCTTTGTCATTTCCCAACTCTTTTTAACAGCCTCGACCGGAGGCAGATTTTTATCAACAATAAGATATGTCACATACTGAAGCCTGATTAAAAAAATAATTCCCGGAATAATAAGCAAAATAAAACCGATAACAGTTACTACACCTCTTATTAAGCTGGCTAATATAAAATTAACAAGCGGTTTTACATAAAAAAGATCGGAAAATTTGGGTTTTTTCTTATCAAGAAATTCCAGAGATATTTTAATCAGTCCCATGCCAATAATTGCATTAACAATAAATATTAAAACATTCAAGACGATATATAGCATTGGCTGTTTTTCTACAACTGCGCCTATTTGGATAACTGAAGATACGACGGAAACAGCAACGACTATAACAAAAATCCCGATGAAAAATATAATGTTTTTCTTGGCCAATTCAAATCCCAGACTTATTGCTTCTTTTTTGGAAAAATGCGGTTTTACAGAGGTTTTCTTTTTTACTGTTGCCATATCTTTTTGATAATCTCACGGGTAAAGGATGATTGTCAAATTTATGCTTTTACTTTTGCAAGAATAGCTTTTTTAGGACCGATTATTCTCACAAATTCATCAGATTCTATTGTTTCTTTTTTCAAAAGCTCCCCCGCCAAGATATCCAATTTATCGGTTAATTTTTTAAGAATATCCGAAGCTTTTCCATAAGCCTCATCTGTTATTTTTTTAACCTGCTCATCTATTTTTGCAGCCATTTCCGGAGAAACTTGAGATTGTTCGTAAGGCATGCGTCTTTCTCCGTCTAAATTAATAGGCCCCAAGTCGCTCATTCCGAATTCAACAACCATTGTTCTTGCTACTTCTGTTGCTTTGGCAATATCATCGGATGCGCCTGTTGTCATTTCTTTAAAAACCAAGCTCTCCGCGGCCCTTCCGCCAAACATTACGGCGATTTGTTCCAAGAGATGGGTTTTTGTTTCATGAATTCTGTCCATTGGCTCCATCATTGTATGCCCTAAAGACATTCCTCTTGAAACAATTGAAATTCTGTGAACCGGATCCATGCCCGGCATAAACCACGAAACTAAGGCGTGACCAGCCTCGTGATAAGCTGTCATTTTTCTATCTTCTTCTGTCTGCAATCTCTTTTTTTCAGGTCCTAATTTCACTTTTGTAGCCGCTTCTTCCAAATCACTCATGTCAATTGCTTTTTTACCCAAGCGCGCTGCTAAAATTGCCGCTTCGTTTAACATATTTTCCAAATCGGCTCCTGAAAACCCAACTGTTCTTTTGGCAATTTTTTCCCAAATCACATTTTTTGCAAAAGGCTTGCCTCTTGCATGAATTGAAAGAATTGCTTTCCTGCCGTTAACATCCGGCATATCCAAAGCCACTCTTCTATCAAATCTTCCTGGGCGGACTAATGCCGGATCCAAAACATCGGGTCTGTTTGTTGCCGCTATTACTACTAATTGTTCCGTTGGAGCAAAGCCATCCATTTCAACCAGGATTTGATTTAAAGTCTGCTCTCTTTCATCATGACC
>CAYIOB010000008.1:0-23098 GCA_964364925.1 uncultured Gammaproteobacteria bacterium | reverse complement strand
CCTTGCGACCAGTAGTTTTTGAGACTACCGCGTATACCATTCCGCCACTTGCCCTAACGCACATATTATACCAGAACGGCCCTCCTGATTTTAGCATTCGCCTTTTCATTCCGATTTAATCGGAGTTTAGTATTATTCATACACGGCTCCCTCCAGAGGCGGGCCAAGTCAGACTTGGCGGGCAGGCATGCTGCAATCTATGGAGGGCAGGCTTTATTTTTTGAGGCCCAAATGTTACAATAAGCAATATGGGATTTGAGTTTTCGGATAATGCATTAAGTAAAATTTCAGCTGACGCAATTATTGTTTTTGCTTTCCAAAACGAAAAGGGAAAGTCTCAAAAATTTACACCTCTTTCAGATTTTGAAAATTTAGATAAAGAACTTGGTGGAAGTCTTACAAAAGTTGCCCAAACCTCAAAATTTGGCGCAAAACGGGGCGAGACACTGAATACTTTTCCGCAAACAGGCGTTTTTGCCTCATGGATTATTGTTTTAGGCCTAGGTAAAAAAAGCGAGTTTACAGCAGACGATTTAAGAAGGGCAACGGGTTCCTTGTCGATGAAAATGAAAAAGAAGGTTGATTCAATAACTTTATCTTTGCCAACCGAAAATGAAATGTCTTTTTCCGCTTCAATGATAATTCAGTTAATAGGGGAAGGGCTGCTCTTGGGAAGTTACGAGTTTAATAAATATCAAGCTAAAGAAGAAAAGGGTGAGAGGAAATTATCAACAGTTATAATTTCAAAAGTAAGCGCTAAAGGCGTAAAAGAGGGGATTGAAAAAGCAAAGCTTTACGCCCGGGCAACAATTTTGGCCCGTGATTTAGTTAACGAACAATCTTCGGTTGCGACACCGACTTTTCTTGCCGAACTGGCATTAAACCTTGCCAAGAAAGATAAAAACATTACCTGTAAAATTTATGACAAAGCCAAAGCCCAAAAGCTCGGAATGGGGGCTTTTTTGGGAATTGCCAGGGCTTCGGCTACTCCTCCGAAATTTATCCACCTCGAATATGAACCCGAAAAAACCCATTCGGCCCGTTCAACAAGTTCAGGGCAGGTAAGCTCAGGGCAAGCAAATAAGGAAAAATTGGCAATTGTAGGAAAAGGGATAACTTTTGACAGCGGAGGAATCAATGTTAAAACGGGAAGTGGTATGCAGGATATGAAAATGGATATGGCGGGAGCAGCGATTGTTCTTGCGGTTTTTTCGGTAATCTCAGCAATTAAACCCGACTTTCCGGTTATCGGTCTTATTGCAGCAACGCCGAATTTAATATCGGGCACATCGCTTGTTCCCGGAGATGTAGTTCGTGCCATGAACGGCAAGACAATTGAAATTTTAGATACCGATGCCGAAGGGCGGGTAACAATGGCGGATAGTCTTTCTTACGCCGTTAAGAACGGAGCTTCAAGAATCATTGATTTCGCAACGCTTACAGGTGCTTGCCATGTAGCTCTGGGAAACGATATTACCGGTCTTTTTTCAAACAATCGTGATTTAACAGAAAGAATAAAAAAGGCTGCTTTTAGCGCCGGAGAAAAAATGTGGGAATTGCCTTTGGAAAAAGAATATAAAGATATGAATAAAAGTGAAGTGGCGGATATTGCCAATATTCCAAACTCACGTTACGGGGGTGCAATAACGGCAGCGCTTTTCTTGCAAGAATTTGTTGACAATAAACCTTGGGTGCACATGGATATCGCAGGACCTGCTTTTGCGTCAAAGGCTACCGATTTAGGACCAAAAGGAGGTACCGGACACGGCGTCAGAACCGTTCTAAATTTATTATCATGATTTCCGTAACAGATCTTAGAGCCGGAACAATTTTTGAGGAAAATGGAAATCTTTTAGGAGTTCTGTCTTACGAACATATTAAAATGGGGCGGGGAAGCGCCAATATTAAAGTAAAAGTTAAAAACCTAAGAACAGGTACAACTATTGATAAAAGCTTTATAAACGGAGCAAAAGTAAATAACGTTAATGTTTTTAAGAAAGATCTTCAGTATTTATATAAAGATGAAGAATCTGCGTATTTTATGAATCTTTCGACTTTTGAACAAATAAGCGTTCCGCTTAAACTTATTGATTATGAAAAGGATTATTTAAAAGAAGGGCACAATTTTTCAATCAGCTTTTTAGGAGACGAACCGCTTTCGCTTACTCTTCCTCCAAAAATGGAATTTGAAGTTTCCGAAACGGCGCTCGGAATTAAAGGAAATTCCGCCACGAATGTTTTTAAAGACGCAATTTTAGAAAATGGCTTAAAAACTAAAGTGCCCCTTTTTGTTAACACGGGACACAGAATCCGGGTTGATACGAGAACCGGAGCCTACAGCGAAAAAGCCTAGAGTTTATGAAGAACAACAAAATCCTACAAGTTCTTGCGGTGCGGCCTTTTTTTTACCTTTTGGTATCGGAAATTTTTTCTCAAATGGCAATAAACATGCTCAATTTTGTTCTTGTAATAGTTGCTTTTACAGTGGCAAACTCGAATACGGCTGTTTCAGGAGTTGTTCTTTCGTTTATTCTTCCGTCGTTACTATTCGGAATAATGGCAGGAGTGATTGTTGATAAAAAAAACAAAAAAAAAGTCCTATTTACAACAAACGTTCTCCGCGCTTTCTGTGTGTTGCCGCTTGCATTTTTGCACACTAACATTTTTGTTATATATATTGTTACGTTTGCTGTAGCTTTTATTACGCAGTTTTTTATTCCTGCGGAAACTCCGATAATTCCGCGCCTGGTTAGAAAAGACCAGCTTCTCTCCGCCAACGCGCTTTTTGGTATCGGTATTTACGGTTCAATATTTGTTGCCTATGCGCTTTCCGGACCCGTGCTTCTTATTTTTGGAAGAACAAATGTTTTTTTTGTTTTTGCGTTTCTTTTCCTAATCGGCGCTTTTTTCGCATCCCTTATTAAAGTAAAAGAGCCTGAAAAAAAGAGGCTATCGGCAAAAGATGTTATTGAAAACGTAAGCCTTGCTAAAGAAATAAAGCTTGCAATTTCAATAATGGCAAAAACAAAGGTAATTTATAGAGCACTTTTTCTTTTGACTCTGGCGCAGGTAATTATTTTAGTTCTGGCGGTTATGGGCCCCGGTTATGCACAGCACGTTTTAAGAATAAGGGTAGAAGATTTTCCGTTTCTTTTTGTAACTCCTGCAATTATCGGTATGGCTTTGGCAGCTGTTTTATTAGGAAGTTTTTTTCATAATGCTTCAAAAGAGAGGATTACGAAAATAGGTTTAGTTTTACTGGGTTTATCCATTCTTTTGCTTCCTTATGGTTCAAAGGTTGAATCAAGGGAAATCGTTCAGGCAATAAATATATATCTTCCTTATTTTTTAAAAATAAATACTTTTCATATTATGATTGTCTTGGCTTTTGTAATGGGAATTGCAAATGCTTTAGTTTTTGTTCCGGCCAATACAATTTTGCAAGAAGAAACTTCGGATGAATTTAGAGGTAAAGTTTATGGAGCGTTGAGTACTTTGGTCGGTTTATTTTCGCTTCTGCCAATAATTTTGGTTGGAAGCCTTGCCGATTTAATTGGAATTAAGGGAGTACTAACGGGAATTGGTGTAATCGTTCTTGTTATTGCGGGGTTTCGTATTGTTTTTTCTAAAGGAAAGTAAGATATGCATTTGTTAATTTTTGTTCTTATTATTTGTTTTTTTATATTTCTGTTTAGTCTTTATTTTTTGGCTAACGACGATTTGATAATTATCAGAAAAGATATGCCAATGGATAAAGTTTTCAATACGGCATTTCTAACAGCGCTTGCCGCGCTTTTTTTTGCCAGATTTTTCTACGTAATTTTTTATCCCCGAGAAGTTTTTTTTAGCCCTTTAGGTTTTTTACTTTTTCCGTATTTTCCCGGTCTTTCCTTGCTTGGGGGAGTTTTGGGAGGCTCAATTTTTTTAACAGCTTATGCTAAAAGTCAAAAGCTCCCGGTTGCAAAAATATTTGATTTTTTTGCGGTTGCATTTTTAAGCTGTCTTCCCATAGGATTCTTAGGATTTTTTATTTTGGCGGGTAAAAGTTATTTTCCGACTTTTATTTTTTCCTTTTTAATTTATTCAATCCTTTTTATTATTTTTATAAAAGTTGCCCTGTCTGCTTCTTTTAGGGGAACAATTAAAAACGGAAGCCTTGGAACAATCTTTTTGCTTTATTTCTCAATAGTCACTTTTTTATCGGGAATTATTTCAAACTTCAAAAGTTTTAACATGATATCTTTAGAAAATTTTACCATACTTGTTCTTTTTATTGTTTCGGTTGCGTTTATTTTAAAACAGGAGATAGTGGGGAAGAAAAGAGTTTTGAAATGAGTAACATTAAAATAATTTACGAGGACGATGACGTTTTAGTTTTGGATAAGCCCGCGGGAATAACTGTTAATCGGTCCGATACTACAATAGGGGAGGAAACGGTACAGGATTGGCTGGACAGTAAATTCAGAATTCAGAGTTCCCCAGCCTCGACAAGCGAAGCGGAGCGGGCAGAGTTCAGAATTGACGAGGAGTCGGATTTTTATAAAAGAAGCGGAATAGTTCATAGGCTTGATAAAGAAACTTCGGGAATTTTACTTGCTGCCAAAACCCTTCAGGCTTTTGAAAATCTGCAAAAACAGTTTAAAGAAAGAGTTATAAAAAAAACTTATCTTGCGCTTTGCCACGGGAAAGTTGTGCCGGAGAGAGGAGAAATAAGTGTGCCTGTCGGAAGACTGCCTTGGAACAGAAAAAAGTTTGGGGTTTTGGCAGGCGGTAGGGAAGCGGTTACGAAGTATAAAGTATTAAGTATTAAGTATTTGGTACCGGGAAAAAAAGAGGAGCCGATGAGCCTCCTGGAACTTTATCCGGAAACCGGAAGAACCCACCAGATAAGAGTTCACTTAAAGCATTTTAATCATCCTATTTTTGCTGATTTTTTGTATGCCGGAAGAAAAACTTCAAGAGACGACAGAAAAGTTCTTAACCGTGTTTTTTTGCATGCGCACAAAATTTCATTTATGCATCCTAAAACTCATAAGCAAATCTCGTTAGAGTCTCCTTTGCCTGAAGAATTGAGCAAGGTAATCAGTTGATAAACTCTGAGTCGCATCGAATGTACAAAAAATATTGACACGAAGGCCAAAATGTTATTTAGTATATTAAGGAGGTGGTTTTATGGGAAGTTTCGGAGGTTTCTATAAGGGGGAAAAGAAAAAACCTAAAAAAGATAAAACAACAAAAAATATTCCTATCGGAGGTTCTCCTGTATTTCAAATGCCTGAAATAGTATCAAAAAAGAAGAAAGACTACTAAACACCTTTATGAAGCGAAAAAAACAGCCAGGTAAAACCTTAAATATTGCTATTATTTTTTGTGCTTTAGTATTCTTTTTAATTTCAATGTCAATTGCCGTAAAAACTCTAATTTTAATAAAAAATAGCAGTTTTGACGGTCAAAATAGATTTAATGTAGGTATATTTCAAGATACTCAAGTTTCGGTTGTTTCTTTTTCACCGGCAACCCATTCGATTGCGGTTATTAATTTGAAAGGTAAATTCTCTAATCACAATATAAGTCAATATATAGGTCTTCCCATAGATGCAACGCTTAAGACAAACAAGATGATAATTGATAAGAAAAATCTTGCGTCCGATATGTCGAGAATTTTATTTCATTACAGCGATCAAGATACCAGCCTAACAATTATTGACGCCTTAAGACTTTGGCTTTTTGCTAAAGATGTTCCTATAGATTTTATTTACCAAAGAGATGCTTTAAGCAGTGATACTATGACTATTAATGCTTTTGTTTCATCTTTTTTTATAGACTCGGCAATAGCAAATGAAAAAACAACGATAGAGATTATTAATGCTACTCAGGTTTATGGATTGGCAAATAGACTGGCGTTTCTTGTTACCAATATAGGCGGAGATATAGTTTTGGTTTCGTCTGCGGATAAACCTCAAGATAACTCTCAGATTTTATACTCGGGCGACTTAAGTTACACGGTTAAAAGACTGGCTTCATTTTTGAAGGTAAAACCGATTAAGTCTTCCCAAAGAGACATTTCAGATGTTACAATAATTATCGGTAAAGATAGTTTAAGAAACCTTAGGTTTTAAATGGTTCATAGTTCATAGTTAATTTACTGATCATTAATTTTTATTTTTAGGTTCTAAATTATATGTTTTTACAGATTATTTTGATAATTGCGGTAATTTCAATTCTTCTGGCCACGTGGTCGTTAAGAGGGGTAAATTCAGAACCGGATGTTGATAAGTTAAGAAAAAAGCTTAATAAAAACAGGGTAATTTTCCAGAGTCATTCTGCTTCTTCTTCCGATTCGTAATCTTCCGCGTCTTCTTCTTTTTCAGCCTCAGCTTGTTTTTTAACGCTGTTTTTTATTTTGCCGTTTTTGTCAAAGGCAAGAGCTGCATCACCAGCGCCTAAAAATGACGGACGGTCTTTGTAGCGGGAAGATCTTTTTGTTTCTTTGATAAAAATAACAACATGGTGGGGATTGGCGGATTTGATATAGGCATCGTATTTATTTCCGCTTTTTAAAAACTTAATAAGTCTTTTTCCTATGTCGTCGGGCAAAACTCCAATGTATTGATTTTCGTTGGCAAGAACAAAGATTCTTGATCTTTTTATAGAAAGAAAAACAAATTGTCCCGTCCTTAGGGCTTGGATAATCTTCGGTTGGGCAGTATTAACCAGTTCAATCACTTTGGTTTTTCCTGTTTCTTCCAAAAAGTTATTGCTTATTTGCAAAGCTGTGTTGCCGGTTTTATTGGCTGAAAATGTTTTTTCTTTTAATCTTTTGGCGTTTTTAAGCGCAATTGGATTTAAAGGATCAATATCTAAAACTTTTTGATAGGTATCTTTTGCATCTTTTGCTCTGCCGGAAATAGCGTAGGCAAGAGCCAAGCGGTTTAGGGTATCAATATTCTGAGGATTTTCATCAAGAAGTTTTTTGTTTAAACTAATAGCGTTTTTCCAATCACCGGTTAATGCTGTTTGTATTGCTTGCAATTTTAAAGACGTCATTTAGGAGATAAAATCGATTGGAAAATTTTACTACAAATCAATTGCAAAAGTCAAGGTAGAAAAGGTATAATATCAAATACTACAAATACTACAAATTTCAAATACTACAAATATTTAAATATTGAGTTATTGGTAGTATTGGTAAGTATTGGTAGTATTTTTTATGAGCGGACACTCAAAATGGTCATCAATTAAAAGACAAAAGGGCATAAACGACCAAAAGCGCGGCAAAACCTTTACCAAATTATCAAATGCTATAACTATTGCCGTAAAGCAGGGTGGGGGAATAGCCGATCCCGACTCCAACTTTAGGTTAAGGCTTTCTATCGACGCCGCAAGAGCCGCGAATATGCCTAAGGACAACATCGAAAGAGCCCTTCGGCGAGCTCAGGGCAAGCAAGCAGGGGATTTTGAAGAAGTAATTTACGAAGGTTTTGCTCCGGGAGGAGTGTCGGTAATGGTTGAAGCATTTACAGACAATCCAATGAGAACAACTTCCGAAATAAAAAGTATTTTTCACAAAGCGGGAGCAAGTTTTGGACAGCCCGGGTCGGTTTCGTATCAATTTAAACACGTCGGAGAAATAATTGTTAAAAAAGGGGATAAATCTTACGACGATATTTTTGCGATTGCAGTTGAAAGCGGAGCGGAGGATTTGGAAGACGCAGGAGACGAGATATTTATTTATACCGATTTACCGGATCTTACCAAAGTAAAAGATACTCTCATATCAAAGGGTTTAGAAGTAGTTGAGGCAAGTTTAGTTAGGCAGCCGGTCGTTGTGATGGAAATTACAGATAAGGAGAAGTCTGACAAAATAGAGGCATTTTTAAACACTTTAGAAGAATTGGATGATGTACAAAAAGTATACTCAAATATGGATGTTAGTTTATGATTAACGGCAGAAATAAATCTACATATAAAGGTTTTTCACGTATTACCCGTAACAGATTGAATAAGTTTAAGATTTTAAACAAAAGACAGCGGCTGATAGTTTCGGTAATCCTCCTTTCCCTCGGACTTTTTATAACAGAATATTTTTTAGGCAAATCCGCACTCTATATAATTATTGGGCTTTCTATCATAACCGACATTTTTTTGTTTTTATCCCTGAAGGAAGATTTAAAAGATAATTTTTGGCCGCAGATTTTTATACTGCCGTTTTTTTATAGTCTTGCTTTCGGACTTTTTTACTTTCTTGTTCCGGCGCGCCTTTTAACAAGAATTGCTATGACTTCCTTATACGCGTTAGGTCTTTATTCACTTTTTTTAAGTCAAAATATTTTTATCGTGTCCGCGGTTCGTACGATAGCTCTTTTATCAAGCGCGAGAACGGTTGTGTTTACATTAACTCTTTTGTCCTACTTTTTTCTTGCTAATGTAATTTTTACTTTTCATATAAACGTTGTTTTAACGCTTCTTCTTATTTTTGGCTTCAGTTTTCCTCTCGTCTTAAATTCTATCTGGATTTATTCGCTTGAGAGAAAACTATTCGCAAACGCTTTATGGGTTTTCTCCTTAGCCCTTTGCCTTTTTGAAGTTGTGATTCTTTTGTGGTTTTGGCCTAGCAGTCCTACGGTTATTGCGCTTTTTCTAACCGGACTTTTCTACAGTATTGTCGGATTGTCTCAGGCCTGGTTTGATAAAAAACTTTTCAAAAGTGTGATTGTTGAATACGTTTGGGTTGCATTAGTTGTATTTATCGTCCTCATATTATTTACCACTTGGGGTTAAAAAGTAGGGTAGTGTTGGCCGTTGATCTCCTCGCGTCTATTTAAAATCTATCCGAAGATAGCTTTGAAAACAGAATAAAACAATTTTAAATTAGCTTCAATTAGCTTCGGGAATTTTTTTAAAGAAACAGAGAAGGAGGGGAGAGGAGGAGTCCTTTGGGCTTGCACTGAGGAGCGCAGCGACGAACGTGATATAGTTTGATATGTTAAACCAATTAATATTATGGGACTTATTTTGAGGCTGGTGTGGATAACTTTTTTATTTTCACGAGAACATGCTTCACTTTTCACACCGTACCGGACTTACCCCATGTCTTTTCTCTGTTTGGTCCGCCTAATCTTACTTTGCGCCTTTTCAGTACTATTGGTATACGGCGCAAAGAGCGAATCATCGGCGGACATAAGAAACAGTAACTACTCCCGCCTAAAGGCGGATCGTAAACTGTTTCTAATGAAAAAAATACGAATGCCTCTTATGGTGCGTTCTCTTCCCAAGGATTAGTATATATAATTGCTATACTCAACATTTTTGAGGCTAAAATTACACGATTAGCTTATAATAACGGGCTAAATTCAACTATGTGCCGGCTCGGTGGAGAGAGAAGGCTCTGTAGGACTCGCCGTAGTTAGATAATTTAATGGTTTATCCAAAAGAGAGCATTAACTCATAACTAATATCTAGTATCTAATAACTAATATTCTGCCCCGGCGGGTGTTAGAAAGAAAATTTAGTGTTATAAGCAGACGGGCAAGGGTAATTGATTATGTCGCACAATAATACTTTTACGACGCCACTCAGACTCAATGCTTGGGAGAGGACCTCTTCCGGCGTCTTATTTTTTAACACCTATTTAAAATATTTTCAATTGTTTCTATACTCTGTTTCTAATTAAGCCCCCATTTTTGCAAGGTTTATTATCTCCCCTACTACAGGACTAATGCTGTTAAATTTTTCGAGGCTAATTGAGGCTAAATTTTACCCCGATTTAATCGGGGTTGACTTCTCCCGGCTTAAACCAGTAACGCAATAGATCTTCTTGTATGAAACGGCTCATAAAGTGGATATATTTAATTTAGACCTTAATTTTAGTTAGAAACGGAATCAGGTTGATTTGCAGCTTTAAGTTCAACTCTGCAATGGTATACGAGTGCAAGCAATTGATATTTATTATGTACTCCTAGCAGTTGCATTGTGGTATTTTCTAGATTTCTCAGCTGCTTAGGGTTACGTATTCCTAGCTTATATGATTTTAAAAAATTTGTTCTTTGTTCCAGATTCAGCTGATCATTGTCGGGATCTATTAAGAAATCAATAAATTTTCTCATTTTACCGGAAAGTCCAAAATAAGCATTAGTATCAAATTTTTTATCAACTTCGTCACTATCAATTTTGTCATAGGTTAATAAACCTTTTTCCAGCAGTTTTTTTACCAAGTCCAGGTTATTCGTTGCGCTTAACCTCGCGCGGAGATCTCCTCTTGTTTGGGCCATAAGATCTTCATCGTATCCGTAAACGTTTCGGGTTGTATGGTCGTCAATGCCGGCAACTAGCTGAGTAATTATAAGTTTTTGATACTCATCAAGATTAGGAATTTCATCAAGCGGTCCCATTTGGACTAGCTCATCGCGTCTTTTTGCAATTGCTTCTTTCATTAATTTAAGTAACAATGCCGTTTCCCTGGGATATTTTTCTGCTGCCACAGCTTCAAAGATCGGGAAATAAAATTCTTCTGCTATTGACATATATCTCATCTGGCTTTCTGGCGTCTTATAGCTAAGAGTTCTAAGGTTGTGCAGCTTTTCGGACATTTCAGCCAGAATTGCCTCGGGAGACGCATTTCTTAGAAGCTCCAGATGTATTTCTTCTGCCTGTTCTTTGCTTTTTACTTCCACACCGTCTCTAAAAGGCCTGGTTAAGGCAAGAACTATTTCTGCAACCTGTGGATTGTAATCTTTTTCCAGTCTGAGCCTGGCTACTTTCCTCAAATGGGAATTAGTTGTGTCATGGGGACCTTCTATGTCCGTGTCCTCTACTGTATCGTGATACAGAATACCGATGTGCACATTTAAATCAGTTATGCCAATTTCATCAAGCGCAATAATAGATGAAGCTCTCGGATGATCAAATTGTCTTTGTCCTCCACGTCGGAACCGACCGGTAGAAGCGCTATCGTGAGCTGCTTTGGCCTTATCGTAAGCGCCCATTAGCAGTACTTCAAAATCGTAAAAGGAAAAAAGCGGCTTAAACCTAGCCGCATAAGTAGCCCTGCTTTCCTCGGATGGAATATGACCTGTTTCTCTTCTTTCGATAGTACTCATAGCTTTGGGATTATACTACTTTATGCGCACAAAATCAAACTATAAGATAGTCGAGAAGAATTGGAAACAGATGACGGTGCTAAAGCTTAGGCTTAATTTTGCTTTCCCCGTTCGTCATGGCACTGATTCGATTTTTTTACGCATTGGTTTTGACAGGTTGGATCGTTAATATACGTATTGGGACATCTGCTTGCAGCAGGATCTGCAAAGATTATACAAGTACCGCTGGTACTGCAGGCATATTGTTTAATACAGCCATCATCTATGCCTATGTTTGTACTTGATAGTCCATAATTATAATCACATTTGACCCCGCATCCTGTTCTGCACCCAATCATATCGATGCTTTTATCTGTTGGGTTTTCCAAATTTGCCAAAACCTTATACCATGAATTACAAGTTTTATTCTCTGTTTGGTAAGCATATGGGATGCCGGTAGGGCTACAGGGAAAATTTTTAAAATAAATAGTATTGTTCTTCGTAAAGTCCTGTCCGCACGCCGGAAGGCTTTGCGGGAAGCAGTTTGTGTCATAGTGGTATTGAGCAAGAGCATTTCTTATCTGAATAAGATCTTCTTTTATTTTAGCGTCTCTTGCTTTGGCAATTTGCGGATTCACTAAAATAAAAGCAGCTCCACCAATCACAGCCATAATGCCAATGACTATTAGAAGTTCAATTAGAAACCCACCTCGTTTTCTTATATCTTTCTTTTTTGCCATTCTCAAGCAATAATCTCATAATAAATTATTAAGGTCAAGGAAGCTATTTATTTGCGCAGTCAAGTTTGCGAAGACTTACAGTCGTATGCCTAAATGAGAAAGTTACTTTTCTAGACCTTGTTTGGTGAAAAAAATGTGGTTCATCTTGAGACTAGGGCTTGCGGGATATGTCCGGCGCGACGGAATCCGCAGCAGAACTTTGTGGTTTAATTTCTCCCGATGCTATTTTCCTAAGAATTTCAGGGTTTGCATAATAAGCAATTGTTTCTCCGTGGGATGTTCTCTCGCGTAATTCCTCCATCCGTACGCCTCCCATTTGGGAGGCTTCCGACAATCTCCTTCTGACTATTGCGTATGCTTGCGGATGTTTTTCCATAAAATCACCCGTTTTCCAGAGTGTTGATGGGTAACCCATTAGGACAAGCATATCTGTTATGTCAAAAGGTATTTCTTCCGGGCGAAATCCCCGTATTTCGTTGCTTGGATGAGAAATATATTCGTCGATGATAGTTGCTGTTTTTTGTAAAGTAATCTCTTCCGGCGGAATTTTTTTATCTATTGCTACAAATGTTTCACGGAGTTGTCCCAAAGCGCCTCTAATTCTGCGTGATAAGGGTTGTCTGTCCGTATCCTGATTTGGGTTTTCTCGATGCGGCACTGGCGGTTTTTCATTACTTCTTGGATCCATACAATTAGATTAACATTGCAACAATTTATTGTCAATTTGACAAATTCTCTTATTAGTCTCATACTTATATTGCGTCGCGTCGCACATTATTATTTGATGATAGACGATAGAGGCTGGAAATTAGAATTTGATATTGGAAGATAGAGGCTGGAACCCAAGATCCATTTTCTAGCTTCAATATCTAGCTTCTAGCATCCAGGGTCCAGAATCAAAATATTGAACTATGAACAATGAACTATTAACTTTTATAGACGAATTCTTGGAATATCTGGAAATAGAGAAAAATTGTTCCAAGCTTACAATCCGCGATTACAGACATTACCTTGAGGTTTTTGAAAAATGGTTTACTGTCTCCTTACCCAACAAACAAATTAAAGATTTGGATTTAGCTACAGTTAGAAAATATAGAGTTTTTTTGGCAAATAGAGCCGATGCTAAAGGCCTAACCCTAATGCGCGTTACGCAGAATTATTACGTTATTGCCCTCCGGTCATTCCTTAGATTTTTAATAAAAAACGACCACGAAACCCTGGAGCCTTCAAAAATTGATCTTCCAAGAACCGAAAGCCGCAGCCTAAAATTTTTAGAAAAAGAACAAGTTGACAGGCTTGTAACAGCGACAGATACGTCAAAAGAGGAAGGCTTAAGGGACAGAGCGATAATGGAGCTTCTCTTCTCCACCGGGCTTAGGGTTTCGGAACTTGTCGGATTAAACAGGGATAGAATAAATTTGGAAAGGCGCGAATTCGGAGTGATTGGAAAAGGCGGGAAATCAAGGCTGGTTTTTGTTTCCGGTAGGGCGGCGGAATGGATAAAAAAATACCTGGATAAACGTGAAGATAATTTCAAACCTCTTTTTATTCGCTACTCGGGAGCAATTATCCAAGAAAACGGAGGGGAAAAAATGAGGTTAACAGCCCGAAGCGTTGAGCGCTTGGTAAAAAAATATGTAAGGAGTGCCAGAATTCCGGTTGACGCAACAGTTCACACATTCCGCCACTCATTCGCAACAGACCTTCTGATAAACGGAGCGGATATTAGAAGTGTTCAGGAAATGCTAGGGCATAAAAATATCGCCACAACCCAAATCTATACTCATATTACCAATAAACAGCTTCACGACGTGCATAAGTCATTTCACTCCGGTAATAAATAGTCGAGCGTTTTGGAATTTGCTTTGTGAGAGAAAATGAAGTATATTATAGGCCTCTATGGTAGAAGTAATCAGAGCTAGTTCAGTAGACACGCAGCCAAGAAAATTTAAAGTTGTTCGTAAAAGACTAGCCGCCTTAAGCATCTCATCTTTAATGGCTTTTGGGTATGTCGGGGCAGATGAATCATTTGCTGCAACAACTTTACCAACAAATAGGCCTTTTGCAACAGAAACAGCACAGCCGACAGATGCGCTTTACCCAACAATTAGTCCGGACTTAACTCCAATTTTTCCCCTGGCACCGGAAACTACACTAACCCCGGAAATAGAACACGAGCCAAAGGTATTATGGGAGGTAAATGCAGGTTCCGGCAGTGAGCCAACAGTTGCTGTTTCCCCTTTTGACTCAAACCTAGTGGCAGTTACTTACCAGCATGTTCTTCATAAAAGCGGCTGCGATCTTTCCGGAGTTAGGATTTCAAAAGACGGCGGCCGTAAATGGATTAATACAGAACAAGCGCCTTGGAAAGGCAGTTGTCCTGATTATCATGGTCAGGTTGCGTGGGGTCCTGGCCCTACCGAAGGGTCTTCGCGCCTTTGGTGGGCGGATGCGATGATAATCGGTAAGGGTAAAATCGCTGCCGGAGTAACTTATTCTGATAATCTCGGAGAGACTTGGGCGCCGCTTTATATTGAAAAGCGGACAAAGCCTTGGGTAGGCGGTTTTCCGGATATTACCGTTGACAACAATAAAAATAGTCCTAATTTCGGAACAATTTATATAGCTTATAACTGGCTCGAAAGCCCGAATGGTCCAGGAGTTAGCATTATTGCTTCCGGCGACAATGGCAAGACATGGCAAATGACGCAAGTTCCGGCAGTAGGCTTAGAAGGCTATCCTGATTATTGGCGGATCGGCTATCGCATTAAAGCCGCGCCTGATGGTTCAGCGTTCGTGTCTTTTTATGAGTCCAATCTTAAAAATTGGAGTAAAAATGACATATTTAATCAAGGAGGAACTTCGAATATCGGGCGCTTGGGTTTTGCTACCGCGCGTCTTAACTTTGACCGTTCTTCTAAAAAACTAACTGCAGAGCCTGCAAAATGGGCTATTTCACTTTCCAAAAGCCATCTTTATCTTCCCTTTGCTCCGCAGTGGCAGAGTGAGCTTGAGGTTGATAGCTCGGGAAGACTCTTTCTGGCGGTTTCTGAATATATTAAAAAGAGTATAGTAAAAGTTGGTTACAGCGACGATAGCGGTTCGAGCTGGAAATGGCAGAATATTAACGTAAAAGGTCAGTCGGGTTTTAAGCCATCGCTTGCAGTAAAAGATGATCAGATTTTTGTAGGATTTCCTACGCGTGATTTGCACGGTAAGATCAAGAGATACTATAGCATGTCTTACAACAGTGGGGAAAGTTTTTTAGAGCCTAAGCCGGTTACGCCTGCCAGCTGGAACTTGTCTTCGGTTAAGGAGGTTATTAATGGCGTGGGCTTGCGTGAAACCGCTGACTTTGGAGCAGATGGTATTGTAAGATACGCTTACGGTGATGGTCGTAAGGGAAACGGTCAAGTGAATGTTTTCTTGGCTGCAGTGGATCCTGATTGATTATTTGCAGAAGTAAGTAGGGGTTGACCCTGTCAAATAACTTTAAATTACAAGTAATTTAAAGTTAAGATTTGAGCCAAATCTTATTTTACAGGGTTGACAGAGCTTGGTATATTATCCTATAATAGTTTCATCCCCAACGGGTTTATCTATCAAAAGCGCTTCGCGCACACATGATAGGTATCTAGTATCTAAGTCAATATTATGAAAGATAGAGAGCCAACAATATCAAGAAGAGACCTCTTAAAAGCTGCGGGAGCTGCAACTATTGCGGGTGCGATTAATGTTTTAGTAACAAGAGATACTTCCGGTATACCACCCTCCAAGCCTTTCGATTATTCCCGTCTTACTTTCAGATCGGTAGAAATATCTCCTCCTATTGAGGTAGCTTCTTCCACCCCGTCCCCTTCTCCTGAGCCGAGCCTTTCTCCCGTTGAACAAAAAATACAAGATATTCAAAATGAAACCGCGCAATACGTTCAAATTGCAAGGGAATCAGGGAAAATTAAGGATGATTGGATAGACGCTCTTGAAATGTATGGCCCAATTTATATTGCCGCGGCAGAGAAATTTAAAAAATCCGGAATTGATTGGAAAATGTTATGGATAACTCACGAAATGGAAAGCGGAGCTTCTGCAGAAAAAAGCGAAGCATTTGCCGGAAACAATTACCCATATGTCGGAGGGATGCAGAGAAACCAAGAGATTTGGACGGACGAATTTGTAGAGGCTGCGTTTAAACCTTTAAGATATTTAAATTCTATTCCGACAAATCACGAAGGAGATGCACAGGAAATAGCCGGAGCAGCGGCAATAATGGCTCCGAATATGGAATTATATGGCGAGCTGGGAAAAGAAAAAGCCATATTCAACACTTTCTCTTTATTTACAGGAAGTGAAGAACTTGCTCAAAAAAGACTTGATATGTGGATTATTGTAAACGATGTTTTCCCCGATAGGAAAATACCCTCAAATCCTGCTGCAAAGAAAGCCGCTTAATTGGTTTCGTAGAAAAGAGTAACGGTAATAGATACCGTGTTTTCTCCGGGAGTTATATTGGTTGGAGGCTGTAGGTCTTGACCGGATGATTTTATGGAAGTTTCCATCATTCCCCACGGACGAATTTGATTCGATTCCACAACGTTTACAAGTTTTCCCAAACGAATTCCCGAAAGATTGCTCAAATTCTGCGCTCTGTCTTTTGCGTCTTTTATCGCATCTTCCCTTGCTTTATTTTCCAATTGCTTTTTCATCTCGTCGCTAAAACTAAAGCTTACTTGATTTACCAAATTGGCTCCGTCGGCTGTTGCCGTATCGACTACTTTATTAGCTTTATCAATAGGCTTTACATTTATTTCCAGGTTTTGAGTTACGGTATATCCGATAATTTGCTGTTCACTTCCGCCGGAAAGAGGCACAATAGGATACATCATTGTTTGCGGTTCGTTTGGCAGCAATGGTCTTGGGTTTGTGCTGTAATTAGGGTTTACGGAATAATTTGTTGTTTTTATATCTTTTTCGGAAACACCTAATTTTTTAATGTCATTGATAATTTTACTTGCAATTGTATTTGTTTTACTTTGGGCGTCACCAACTGTTGTAGAAGTTTGGGTAATGCCTAAGTTTACAACTCCCGTATCCGGAACAGCCGTTGCGGTTCCTGTTCCTTCTGCTGTAAAAAAATCTTGTTTAGCTGTAGTTACGCTATTTATGTAAAAAGGAATGGGGCCCGCGAGCTTGGTATAGATAAAAAGCGTTATGAAGAAAAAAACCAAGGCAAAAATGATTTTATCAAACTTATGCAAAGCGTTTTCCATAAGTTAATCGTAAATGATTTTGTCTTTTGTGTCAATATTAGGTCTATTTTATACCTAATAATTCTACTTCAAAGACTAAAACCGAATTCGGAGGAATTGTTCCCGCGGCTTGCGTTCCATAGCCAAGTTCGGCAGGAATTATTAACTTTCTTTTTCCGCCGACTTTCATTCCCACTATGCCTTCGTCCCAGCCTTTAATAACCGTTCCTACTCCAATTTGGGTAGTAAAGGGTTGGTTTCTGTCGTAAGAACTATCAAATTTTGTTCCGTTTTCTAAAGTCCCGAGATAATTTACCGTTACAGTATCTCCCGATTTTGCTTCTTGCCCCCCGCCCACTTTAAGATCTTGAATTTTTAATCCGTTTGACATAGTTACCATACTACCACTTTGAGAGCTATTTTGCGCAGGTTGTGAAACTTGAGTGGGTTGAAGAATAGGTGTCGGAGTTGACGAAGGAGCAGGGCTTGCAATCTGATTATTATCCAAAGGATTTTTTTGATTATTTTGCTGGGTTATAAAAAGCCCGCCAAGCCCAAGAACAACAGCTATAAAAACAATGCCAAAAGTAAAGTTTTTTGTCATGACAACTATTTTACTATATTTGTAATGATTTTTCATCCCCTATTAATGGTACAATACAGGCGTGTTAATTGATGATATTACTATAACGATAAAGGGAGGCGACGGCGGAAACGGTTCTGTTTCTTTTATGAGAAATGCAAGGACGGCAAGAGGCGGTCCTGATGGAGGTAATGGAGGAAATGGCGGAAGTGTTTTTTTCCAAGGGTCAACCGATGTTTTTGATCTTGGTGAATTTAGGTATAAGAAGAAAATTTATGCGGAAAATGGAATTCCCGGAAAAAAACAAAACCTATACGGCAGAAACGGAGAAAATGTCATTATAAGAGTACCTGTGGGGACAAGGATTACGGAGTCTTCGGGTAAGGCCTATGAAGTTACGGATACGATAACGCAAATTACATTGGCTGTTGGAGGTAAAGGCGGCAGAGGTAATAACGAGTTCAAATCCGCAATCAATCAAGCTCCAATGCAGGCTGAAGATGGGAAGAGCGGAGAAGAAAAAGTTGTTCACTTGGAACTGCGGCTTATTGCTCAAGTCGGCTTTATCGGATTCCCGAATGCAGGCAAAAGCAGTTTGCTTAAGGCGCTAACCAATGCGCATCCTAAAATCGGTAACTATCCGTTTACAACGCTTGAGCCAAATTTAGGGGTTTTCAGCGGAATTGTTCTTGGCGATATTCCCGGTTTAATGGAAGGAGCATCGAAAGGCAGGGGTTTGGGGATAAAATTTCTTAAACACGTTGAAAAAACAGAGCTTCTTATTCACTGTATAGATTCCACAATAGAGGATGTTGCTAAGGCATATAAAACGGTTAGAAATGAGTTTAAGGAATACGATGAGATTCTAATTGCCAAACCGGAAATAATACTTTTAACAAAAACAGATCTTGTAGATGAGGACGCGTTAGAAAAAAATATAAGCAAATTGAAGAAATTTGAAAAGCTGGTTTTGACAATTTCTATCTACAATGAAAAAAGTATTGCTGATTTTAAAAAGTTTCTTAAAGCAAAACTAAATAAGTAGTTGCAGCATAAATTTTATTATGAATATTCTTTCGACAAAAGGCTTTGAGGATTACGAACTTATCGATAGCGGTAACGGCCAAAGATTAGAGCGTTTTGGAAATTACCTGCTGACTAGGCCTGACCCGCAAATCATTTGGAAACCGCAAAAAGACAATAGCGTTTGGGAAAAAGTAGACGCTTCTTATATTCAAAACGGCAATAAGGGAAGTTGGGACAACAGAGGTAAGCTTCCGGAGAAATGGCTTTTAAAATATAAAAATTTATCTTTTTTCTGCAAGCTTACCCCTTTTAAGCACACAGGTGTTTTCCCCGAACAATCTTTGCACTGGGACTTTATGGAAGAAAAAATGCGGGGAGCAGGAAGAGAAATTAGTGTTTTAAATTTGTTTGGATACACCGGAATATCTTCGTTAGTTTGTGCGGCAAACGGAGCAAAAGTGACACACGTTGATGCTTCGAAACCGTCTATCTCCTGGGCGCGAGAAAATCAGGAGGCATCGGGACTTTTACAAAAACCAATCCGTTGGATAATAGATGATGCTATAAAATTTACTCAAAGAGAAGTAAAAAGAAATGTGAAATACGACGCCATAATTATGGATCCTCCTATTTATGGTCACGGACCGGAAGGTGAAAAATGGGATTTTAGCCAGTCTTTCCCGAAACTTATGGAAATTTGCAGGAATATTTTATCAGACAATCCCCTATTTATTATTGTTAATGCTTATGCAATTTCTTCGTCTTCAATAATGTTAGACAATGTTTTAAAAGATTATTTAAGCGATTTGGGAGGAACTTTTGAATACGGAGAATTGGCCTTGCAAGAAATTGACTCGGAAAGATTATTGTCCACCGGAATTTTTGCCAGATGGTTTAAGTAATTATTCGTTTTCGGCGGATTCGACCAAATTTTTCATTAAGCACACAACGTTAACCGGTCCTACTCCTCCAGGAGTCGGCGTATAAAAAGAAGCAATATCTTTAATTTCTTCCTCGTTATAATCTCCGTATAGTTTGCCGTCTTTTGTCTGCATACCCACTCCGATAAGAATAACTCCCTTTTTAATGTCCGAAGAATTAATAATTGTTTTTCCCACCGCGGAAATTATAATATCAGCCTCTTTCATCAAAGAGTCTTTGTCTTGAGTTTTTGAATCTATAACAGTAGGTGTAATTCGATATTCCCTGAAACAATTTATAATTGGCTGTCCTGCCGTTTCGCCTTTTCCTAATACAACTACTTTTTTTGACTTAAGCCAATCAGAAAATAAATTTTTTGTATTTTGTTTTAGATATACGTCTTCAAGCAGCAAAAGTACGGCTTCGGCAACGGGAACGGGATAAATAGGATGGTTTCCGAATCCGTCAACTTCTTTTTTGGAAGATATAAAATCTTCAAGAGAGTCAATTTCTATGTGTTTCGGAGCTGGCCGTTGGAGTATTATTCCATGAATTTTTGTGTCTTTATCCAGTCTTTTAATAAGAGTTCTAATTTCAGCATTTGTTACAGATTCATCAAAGCGGAATATTTCAATTTGCGCTCCTATTTCCTTGGCTTTTAATTCTTTTTGTTTTACGTAGGCAATCGAGGATTTTTCATCTCCTATTAAGATTACCGCAAGCGTTGGAGTTATTCCTTTTTGCTTTAGCTCTTCAACTTCTGCCTTTAGGCTTTCGAGGATTTTTGAGGAGATGTGTTTTCCGTCAATTATCATATTTTTAATTTCCCTTCTCCCAATCCCACGCTTGTCAAACAGGCGAACTCCGTCGCTTTGCTCGTCCGTTCATCAATCTTCATGTTCAAAATATTCCTATCTTCCACCTCAAGCTTATCCCGCTTTGGCGGGACTCCGCTCTTCAATTTTTTCTATGCAGGTTGCCGAGGCAACATGATCGTCTGGTTTGGAGAAGCGCATAAGAATTACTCCCTGTGTCGCCCTCGAAAGGCTTGGGATGGAGGAAATGTCAATTTGCACAATTTGACCTTTCTTGGAGGTGATTATTAATTCTTTGGAATTTTGCGTAATCATTTGCGCGGCTGCGACTTTTCCGGTTTTTTGGTTAAGCTGGGCGACTTTTACCCCCTGTCCTCCCCTTCCCTGTTTTGGAAAATTATTAACCGGTGATTTTTTACCGAGTCCATTTTCCATTATGGTTAAAAATTCGGATTTATCTCCTCTTACAATAATATCCATTTGTATAACCCGGTCTTCAGGCGCAATTTTAATTCCCCTGACTCCCATTGTGTTTCTGCCCGTTGGTCTTACTGCTTTTTCGGAGAATCTTATTGATTTGCCGTTTCTTGTTACGATTAATATATCGTCTTCTCCGCTTGTTAGCTTGCTCCAAACAAGCTCATCTTTTTTACCGAGTTTAATAGCCAAAATTCCGCTTCTTCTGATATTTTCAAAATCGGAAATTTTAGATTTTTTAACAGTACCGGCTCTGGTTGTTAAAAAGATGTAAGAGCCTTTTATGTCTTTTCTGTAATTTATAAACGATTCGACTTTTTCGCCTGCTTCAATGTTTAATAAGTTAACAATTGCAGTACCTTTGCTGGTTCTTTGTGATTCGGAAATTTCATAAGCTTTTAGCTGATAAACCTTGCCTTTATTTGTAAAGAAAAGAAGGTTGTCGTGTGTTTCCGAATAGCGGATATGGGCAATGTTGTCCTCATCTTTAGTTGTCATTCCCCTTATTCCCTTTCCGCCTCTTTGCTGTGTTTTAAAGCTTAACAGGCTTTGTCTTTTAACATAGCCCGTGTCGGTTAGAGTTATTACAGTCGGCTCATTAGGTATTAAATCTTCGTCGGAAAATTCTCCGACTTTGCTTTTGTAAACTTTTGTCCTTCTTTCGTCACCGTATTTTTCTTTAAGTTTTGTTAATTCTTCTTTTATAACAACAAGAATTTTTGCCGGATGTGCGAGTAAATCTTCAAGGTAGGCAATCGTTTCTTTAACCATTTGGTACTCGTCTTCTATTTTTTGTCTTTCTAAAGCCGCAAGTCGTCTTAACTGCATATCTAAAATTGCCGTTGCTTGGATTTCGGAAAGTTTGAATTTTGCAATTAAGTTTTTCTTTGCTTCATCCTGATCTTTAGATTCTCTGATGGTTTTTATAACAGCGTCTATATTGTCTACTGCAATTTTTAATCCTTCCAGAATATGAAGCCTGGCTTTTGCTTGCCTTAATTCAAATTCGCTTCTTTTTTTAACTACTAAATATCTATGCTTAAGAAATTCTTCCAAAATTGTTTTAAGGTTAAGAGTTTGAGGTGTTCCGTCAACCAGTGCAACCACATTAGCGGAAAAAGTTGTTTGCAGCGCGGTGTGTTTAAATAAATTATTCAGCACTTTTTTAGGAGCGGCGTCTCTCTTGAGTTCAACTACAACCCTTATTCCGTGCCTGTCAGACTCGTCTCTTAAATCGGATATTCCTTCAATTCTTTTCTCCTTGGCAAGATCTGCAATTCTTGCAACCAAGAGCGCTTTATTTACTTGGTATGGAAGCTCGGTTATAATAATTGCCGATTTTCCCTGACCGATATCTTCGATTTCTGCCCTCCCTCTTATAAGTACTCTTCCCTTTCCTGTTGTGTAAACGTTTTTTATTTCGTTAATGTCATAAATTGCGCCAGCTGTTGGGAAATCAGGCCCTTTTATAAATTCCAAAAGTTCGTCAATTGATGCAGTGGAAGTAAGAGAAAAAGGTTCAAGCGTAACTTTTGTTTTTTGGATGATAAACATTGTTGCATCAATGACTTCGGATAAATTATGCGGAGGAATTTTCGTTGCCATTCCCACAGCAATTCCCTCCGAGCCCATCAGTAAGAGATTAGGCAAAAGGCTGGGGAGAAAAACAGGTTCTTTTAAAGTAGCGTCGAAATTGTCCAGATAATCAACGGTTTCCTTTTCCATGTCGAGCATCATCTCGTTGGTTATTGCCGCCATTCTGGCTTCGGTATAACGCATCGCGGCGGGCGGGTCGCCATCCATTGAGCCGAAGTTTCCCTGCCCGTCAATTAATGGATAACGCATGGAAAAATCCTGGGCAAGTCTTACCAGGGAATCATAAATTGGCACGTCGCCATGGGGATGAAATTTTCCCATTACTTCTCCGACTATCTTTGCGCTCTTTGAATACTTTGCGGAATGTGTCAGGTTCATTTCATGCATTGCGAAGAGAATGCGTCTGTGGACAGGTTTTAATCCGTCTCTAACATCGGGAAGGGCGCGGGAAACGATAACCGACATTGCATAATCAAGATATGCCCGTTTCATTTCCGTAGAGATTTCTGTTTGTAAAAGTTTACCAATGTCTGCCATACGTTTATTAACTAGTAACTAGTTATTAGTTAATCAGTTTACCTGAATTATCAACTAGTAACTAGTATCTAATATCTAG
>CAYIOB010000007.1:8956-23328 GCA_964364925.1 uncultured Gammaproteobacteria bacterium | reverse complement strand
TGCCTTTATTAAAAAAGCCAATTATACCTGGCAGGAGGCAGCGCCGTAAGTTTTGAGAATAAATATTCGAACTCTTGAAGTTAGATATCATTGATATTTTTGAACTTGAAAAATTGAAGTCTTGAGTACTTGAGCTATTTGAAATTCTGCCAGTTATTTTTAAGATTTATCAATTTATTATCAAGCTTCTATCTTCCAACTTCAAGTTCCCTGCCCGCAGTGCTACGCGTCAAGCGTTGCAGGCGGGCCGCTTCCAACATCAAAAAGTCAAGCCTCAAGCTTCCAGCTTCAAATTCTAACCTCCAACTTCTATTGTCTAATATCAATAATATATAATTAAATTGTGAATAAAAAAAATCAGAAAAAGAGGGGTTTGGGTTTTAAAATAGTTATTGTGTTATTTTTAATCGTAGTTGGCGCAAGTGCGCTTCTAACCGGAGGCATATTCCCAAAACTTACCAACTCCGTTCCTCCCAATCAAGGACAGGAATATATCCCGATAACGCCGGCTCCCGGAGAGATTAACCAAAGTAACGATAGCCTTCAGCTTAAAACAATAACTTTTAAAGGCTGTTCCGGAACCGTAACTGTAGATTTTCTCCTTGATAGATCAGGTTCTATGACTAGGCTCACGCCTACAGGAGAAACAAAAATAAATAGGCTAAAACAAGCGGTATTGGATTTAACCGGCAAACTGGATGACACTTCCATAGTTGGTATCCAAAGCTTCAGCAGTGGAAGCATTACTAATGATGTTCCTGTTTCCTACTACAAAGATGTAAAAAACATAATTCCAAATAAAATTAATGCATTGCAAGCAAACGGCCAAACTCCCACCCACGACGCGCTTGCATATTCTTATGGAATTCTGCAAGAAGCACTGCCCCGTTTTAGCAATAGAAAATTTAACTTCATACTTATTTCGGATGGACAGCCTGTTCCGGATAGCCAAGATCCTCGTCTTTTTACCCCAAACCCGGCAGACGAAATCAAAACTCTCGGAGTGAACGTTTTTACGCTCGCTGTTTACGATTCTAGTCAGACGAACAACCCGAAGCTTAGGGACCTGCTTAAAAGCATTGCGTCAAAACCCGAAAATTATTACGAGGCGCAAAACGCAGACCAAATAGCAGGTCTTCTTCAAAGCATATCTACCAAGCTCTGCCAATAAGATCTTGATTGACGATTTATGATTTATGATTTACGATAAGTAGTAGATGTTAAATCTTAAATGTAAAATAAACAGTGAGCGTGGCGGCATTGAGCTTCTGGTTTTGGCAGTTGTAGTTTTGGCAAGCATAATGCTTGTAGGCGGTTCGTTCAAAATTAATAAATCTATTCCTCCAAGCAACGGCCAAGCGGTAAATATACAAGATGTACAGCCCGGAACGGCTCAGAATACTCTGCAAATAAGCGGCCTTGCAACCGCAACTCCTGTGCCAATACCTCCTCCGCCTGTCTATCAGCCTCCGCCTGTCCCCGGTATCCCATACGTACCGGGTCCTCCTAGCGGAAGCTCTGCTCCGCTAGCAACCCCGGCGCCTCAAGCATGTGGAATTGCTGTGTGGGGTTTTACCAATATATGCGGGAACGGATGCGTTATGGACGGACCGGTAAGCAATCAGTCAAAATGTTGTCCGGGAGTAGGAGGAGGAGATTACAATGGCCGCACTCAATATTGGTGTGACGCAAAACCCGTAATCTATCTTTATCCAACCAAACCCACTAATGTTTCCGTAAAAGTAACCATACCAGGCAAAATTACGGTTAGCATTCCGCAGTATGATCAAAATGAAGGTTGGAAAAATGTATTAGCATATCCTAACGGGGACTTAATCTATAAAAATAACAAATATTCCGAACTTTTTTATGAAACAATACAAGAAAGAACAACTCCTCCTGCAACTGGGTGGGTTGTTAAGATGAGCAATTTGAAAGCTAAGCTTACAGTAATAACCACCAAATTAGGGCTTAAAGAGAATGAGCAAAATGAGTTTCTTGCCTATTGGCTGCCAAGACTCAAGGATTTAAATAAGCCTTATGTTTTCGTTTCTGTTTTTACCGGAAACGAAAAACAATCAATAGATAAGGTGGATATTTCTCCAAAGCCTGATACGTTTATTGAGTTTATTATGTATTACAAAGGCGTTGACGCGCCGTTTAACATTAAACCTTTAGAACTGCCTCAAAATATCCCTCAAAGAACAGGATTTACAGCCGTAGAATGGGGTGGGATTTTGGATTATTGAAGTATAAAGGTATTCAAAATTTGATTTAGCAGTTGAATAGACTGGTCGGCGGTATCATCCTGATAGTAAGCATAATCCACTACATAATCCTTCCCGTTTGCACTAAAGAATAAGAATGTTTTATTTACTTTCTTCTGAACATCGCCTACGACAAAATCAAAAGGAAGAATGCCGGTAAGTTTTATGGCTTCTTGTTCTTTAAACTTTGCTTTACTGCTAGCCAGGTTTAACGGAGATAAATTAACCACTCTTTGTTGGTTGGTAATGTTTGTCCCTGTAGGAGTAACTTGAATATCAATTCTTGGAAATGCCTCTACTGCGGTGCTGTAGGGCACAGTTAAACTTGTTAACGTTCCCCCGCTAATAACCTGCAGCACTTGCCTGTTCCAAGTCGGAGGATAATCTATTTTGTAGGATGGGTTATTCTCTGTTTTCCATTTATTTGACGGGGGGACATTGGTGGTCTTAATTGGAATTGGGGTAACTTGGGGAATTTGGGAGTTTTGAGTTTGATTGGTATTTGAACGGGGAGGAGTCGTAACAAAATACAAGATTGCTAAAACCAGTAAAAATAATGCTGTCACACCTACGATTATAAGCACTTTTTGAGGCGTTGGTCTCTCCTGAAAAGAATCCAAAAATCTATCCATCTAAATAAGTATAGCACTAAACTTTGATGCTTGAAACTGGAAACTGGAAGCTTGACGCTGGAATTCTTGAAATTAGAAGTTAGATATCTTTGATATTGATTTTTAGATTTCTTGAATTCTTGATATCAAGATATCAATGGTTCAAGTTCAAGAAAGTCTCACTTCCAACTTCAAGAATTCTAATTCTGAATTTGCTATAATATGCCCTATGAGTCTTCATAAAAAAATTAAAGATAAATTAGGCATTAAAAGCATCAATCAGCTCCATCTCCCTAAATCTATTTTAATAATCCCCGACGGCAACGGCAGGTGGGCAAAACAAATGAAAGTTTCAGTTTCAAAAGGCCATAAAGCGGGCAGCAAAACAGTCGTCTCCATACTTTCGCATTTTATAAAACTTGACATCGACGTTTTGGGAATTTGGGGCTTTTCCGAAGATAACTGGAAAAGAGAAAAAAACGAAATTAATGAAATAATGGAAGTTATCCAAGCTACAATTGAAGCAAATCTAAAACAGCTTTTAGAAAACAACGTGAAATTTTTCGCTTTGGGAAAAAAAGAGCGCTTGCAAAAAAAATACCCGGGGCTTTTGCAAACAATTGAAAATGCGGAAGAAAAAACAGCTAAAAATACCGGCAAAAAACTGGTACTTTTTGTTGATTACGGAGAGCGTTTTCAGCTTGAAGAATTTGCCAAAGCAAGGGGGAAAGAAAAAAACGCATCGACTTACGAACTTTTATCAAAAATTAACAACGGGCTCCCTCTTTTTGATATGGTCTTAAGAACAAGCGGCGAACAAAGATTATCGGGATTTGGACCCTTAGCGGAGATGGCGGAATTTGTCTCGGTTAAAAAAAACCTCCCGGAACTTACCGACAGAGACGTTATTTCGGCTTTAAGAGAATATTCAGAAAGACAAAGACGCTTCGGCGGAAGAAATAGTAATTGAATTCCCCTTAAGAGCTTGAATTTCATCCCAGTATTTTACCCCAAGCCTTCTCCACTCAGGCGGGACTTTTGCCGGATGTCCGGCATAATGCTCAAGCTCAATGTATCTTTCCAGCTGTTTCCTATGTCTGTTTGCTAAATCCCTGGGAGTTGCAACACTTTCCCTTTCTCTTCTTCGTTTTGCTTTACGCTCCTTTATTTTATCGGCTAAATAAATGACAGTTTCATCATTGCCTGTATTAAGAGGATAAAATGCTGCAGACGGTTCCCCAACACCCTTTTGAAAATCTCTTAATTCCTCTTCTGCCCGTCTTGCCCCTTCCTGATTTTCACTATGCCTTCTGACTGAACGGAAAAAACCGCCGGGACGATGTGGCCTTCTTTCCAATGACATATTTTTGTTATAACAAATAATCTATTTTGAATCAAGCTTATTTTTTCTTTGTCTGCACATGCAAGGCGTAAGGAATAGTAATATTTCGTATTTTTCTAACTATTGCTACTTGCTCGGGTTTTGGAATTTTATCTACGCCAACCGTTCTGACAACTCCGTCTGTTTCAATAGAATATCCTCTTCCTTCCGAAACTTTTTTTATCTCTATCCCGTTTCCATGAATTAAAATAATGGGTTGATCGCCTAAGGCCTTTGGGGAATGTCGATCGAAATAGTCAAAACAATCTTTAAGTTCCGATATTAAAGTAACTTTTTTAAATCTTCGGTGAATAACAGCTTCGAAGTAGGATAGCCCGATTCTTTCCCTGTTCATATTAAGGTTGAATTATAACATAAATTGAAGCTAACAATTATGGCAGGGGAAATTTGGAAGTGAGGGCCTTAACTTCCTTTGAAATTTTTAAGAGTTTTTTGTTTTTGACAATATCTTTTTTAAAACTCTTCCAAAACTGTGAGCGGGCTTTTTTAATGGTGAGCTCGTCGAATCCATCTTTTTCGCTTGGCAATTGATAATTTTTGACCTCATTTATAGCCTCACTCATCCATTTAGCTATTTTAACCATTTCCCGCTCTTTCATTCCCCTTGTTGTAATCGCAGGAGTTCCAAGACGTATTCCCGAAGGATAAAAAGGAGGCATTGTATCAAAGGGCACGCCGTTTTTGTTTACCACAATCCCCGCAACTTCCAGCGCCAAAGCCGCAATGCTTCCGTTTACCCCCTTATTTTTTAAGTCAATAAGAATTAAATGATTGTCGCTTCCTCCCGAAACTAAGTCAAAATCATATTTAAGAAGCTCTTTTGCCAAAGCTTGGCTATTTTTAACTATTTGCTTTGCGTATGTTTTAAAGGCAGGTTTCGACGCTTCTAAAAGAGCGACTGCAATTGCCGCAGTTTGGTTGTCGTGCGGTCCGCCTTGCAAACCCGGGATTATCGCCGTATCAATTTTCTTACCAAGATCCAGATCTTTTCTTAGACCCTTGTCTGTTACCATAATAAGAGCCCCTCTTGGACCGCGAAGAGTTTTGTGAGTTGTTGTTGTCACAATATGCACATAAGGCACGGGTGATGGATGAGCGCCGCCTGCAACAAGTCCGGCAATGTGAGAAATATCAGCGAGGAGATATGCACCTATTTTATCGGCAATTGCGGCAAATTTTTTGAAATCAACAATCCTAGGATAAGCCGTAAATCCGCAAACGATTATATCGGGCTTTTCTTTTAAAGCCTGTTTTTCTATTGCCGCAAAATCGAGTTTTCCGCTCTTTCCAAGTGTATAAAGAGCGGATTTAAAGAATTTTCCGCTCGCAGACTGCGGCTGTCCATGAGTAAGATGGCCTCCAAAAGCTAAAGAAAGACCCATTATTTTACCCTTTAAAGGCGTAAGAAGTGCAAAATAAACAGCCAGATTCATAACAGAACCCGAAAGAGCCTGTACATTAACGTATGGAACTTTGAACAATTTTCTTGTTCTTTCTTGCGCAAGTAGCTCGACTTTATCTGCTACTGCGTTTCCCTGATAATATCTCTTTTTGGGATACCCCTCGGAGTACTTGTTGTTTAAAACCGTGCCGAGCGCTTCGAGGACATCCGATGACGTGTAGTTTTCCGAGGGAATCATTTCGAGGACTTCCCTTTGCCTTTTTTCCTCTTCTTTTATTAATTTATATATTGCGGGATCTTTTGTTTTTAACATTTTTCCTATTCTACTCCGCAAAATCCTGTTTTGACAAGTAGTAAATTAAAATTCCCCATTGACAAGATTCTCAAAAACTCTCTAAAATAAAATTAATGCGGAGCGGTGGACCGGAAAGATTACTGCCTTACGGCGTTACAAGACCTGATTTTGTCGCACGCCCGCGGCCCGAAACAGAAACTCCAACAGTAATTTACTATGCCGGCGGAAGCCTAAAAAGAAAAGCGTTTTTGCAAATGATGGCCGAAGCACAAGGAAAAACTTTTCTACTAATAGGTGGCGGTCCTGAAAACAACAACCTTGATCCTGTACAAATAGCAGCCGGAAAAATTGACCGCGCAATATCAGAATTAAAATCCCACGGAAAAATAAGCCCGGATTCCCAGGCGCAAAGCATTTTCATTGCTGCCGACGTACAAATCCATTCCCCCACTTTAAAACCCGGCGGAGAAACAGTATCAAGAACCAGCGGCAAACCGGAAGAGCTTTACGACGTAAGACAAGTTTTCCAGGGAATGACAGATTCGGCAAGAGTAACAGGGGATAGGCGCAACTATGGGTACATGATGGAGGCGGGGTCCGAATCCCGAACCATGGCGGGGGAACGAACTACAAGAATAGAGGCGGACACTAATTTTTTCCATATTGCACTGGAACAGCAGGTTGTGGATTTTTTTGCAACACCGGAGGGAGCTAGGTTGTATTTGGATGAGTTAAACAGATTTTTAAAAAGCCCTCAGTACCTAAGCAACGGACTGAATAAGCCGGGCTCTCCTACCGAGATTTGCGGCGGATTAGATTTAGCTGTATTGGAAAAACTGAGGGCTGTCCGAAGAATTAATCGGACTCCGAGGGAAAGTCCTGATTTTGAGAGCGAGTTAAAAGCGGCATTTTTTGCGGCCCATGTTGGATTTGATGTATCCGTACTGGAGCAAGTTAATCCCAATGCTCAAAACTCAATCAACCAATGGCCTTGGCTAAAAGGTATTATGGAATACACTCAAGGCAGAACTTCGCAATCTGCTTTAGTAATGTAGCAGGAGAAACATTTCCAAACGCAGTTTAATATTGTGAATAATTACCTCCCAAGCGTAAGGTATTTGAATTTGTAGCCCCCCGATTTGTGTTCTTCTTCAAAAATCTTGCGGGTAAATTCGGAATAATCAGGGAAAAAAGTATCGGCGCCAAAATCTCCCTCCACGATTGTTAGGTAGAGCTCGTCGGCAAACGCTATTGCTTGGGAAAATATGTCTCCCCCGCCGAAAATAAAGCTTTCTGTTTCTCCCTGGGCTTTAGCGAGCTCAATTGCGCCGTGGAGCGACGTTGCAACTTGGCAGCCCATCGAGTTGTAAGACAAATTACGGGTTACGATAATATTTTTTCTGTTAGGCAAAGGGTGACCAATGGATTCAAAAGTTTTTCTTCCCATTATAATAGTATGACCCTTTGTTAACGCCCTTACCCTTTGCAAGTCTTCGGGAATACTCCACGGGAGCTGACCATTTTTGCCTATTCCCCTCTTACTGTCCATCGCCGCAATCATTGATATCTTCATATCAAAATTGTATCATACAACCGAAACTAAAATGAAAGTTAAAGCGTTTAAAACAAAAAAGGTAATCGTCGGAGATGGCTTGTATAAAATACTAGATGAATATCTGCCAAAAAAAATTACCGACAAAAGTGTAGTTGCGGTATCTTCTAAAATCGTAGCTATTTGCGAAGGAAGAGTTGCAAAAATTGAATCGGAAGAGCAAAGAGACATTCTGGCAAAAAAGGAAGCCGAAGCTTATCTTCCCCGCGAATACAACCAATATGGATTTATGATAACCATTAACAATGGGATTATGGTAGCTTCAGCCGGAATTGATGCATCAAACGGCAACGGTTTTTACGTTTTATGGCCAAAAAATCCACAAAAAAGCGCCAACCAAATTCGTGAATATCTTGCAGAAAAACATAAACTGAACAAAGCCGGAGTAATTATTACAGACAGTAAGTTAACACCTTTGCGCTGGGGAGTAACAGGTGTTGCAATTGCCCATAGCGGGTTTAACGCATTGAAGAATTATATCGGCACACCGGATATTTTTGGAAGACTAATGCAGGCGGAAAAAAGTAATGTTGCCGATTCCCTGGCAACTGCCGCAGTAATTGAAATGGGCGAAGGCAATGAACAAAAACCCTTAGCAGTTATCGAGGATATAAATTTTGTTGAGTTTCAAAAGAGAAATCCGACGAGAAAAGAATTAAATGGTTTGAAAATTTCTATTGGCGATGACGTGTTTTCCTCACTATTAAAATCGGTTAAGTGGATTAAGGGCGGTAGCTAAAATCCTCCAACAACTGTAATATCGCCTTTTATTGTAGGGTATGGATCATATCCAACTACTTCAAAATCCTCAAATTTATAGTCGTCAATTTCCTTAATAGCAGGATTAATTTTCATTTTAGGAAAAACTCTTGGCTTCCTTTTTAACTGTTCCTTAACCTGATCCATATGATTTGAATAAATATGCACGTCCCCGAAAGTATGCACAAATTCTCCCGGTTTTAATCCCACAACTTGAGCAATCATCATTGTAAATAAAGCGTAGGAAGCAATATTAAACGGAACCCCCAAGAACATATCCGCAGACCTTTGATAAAGCTGCAGATTTAGTCTATCCCCTGTAACATTAAATTGAAAAATGGTGTGGCAAGGCGGAAGTGCCATTGATTTTCCGGGAAGAGCCATTTCGTAGATGAATTCAGGATTCCAGGCCGAAACTACAATAGATTTCCTAAAAGGGGTTGTTCGAAGCTCGTTAATCGCCCATCCCAATTGATCTATTGTCCGTCCATCCGATGTCTGCCATTTTCTCCATTGAACACCATATACGTTTCCAATATCGCCCCACTTTTCAGCGAACTTTTTATCCTGCTTTATTTTCTCGATAAATTGCTCTTGAGAAAGTATTTTGTTTTTTAGAGCTTCCTCGTCCGCTGAATTTTTAATTTTTAATTTTAAATTTTTAATTTGGACTACTTTGTAACCCTTGTATGCCCAGTCATCCCAGATATGGACGCCATGGTCCACGAGATATTTGATATTTGAACTTCCTTGCATAAACCACAAAAGCTCGTAAATTATTCCTTTAAGGAAAACTTTTTTTGTGGTTAAAAGAGGAAAGCCTTTTGAAAGATTATAGCGGGTTTGCCTACCAAAAACACTTCTGATAAAAACTCCGGGATTATTAAAAACGGGTTTATCTGTTCCGTTTTTAATTATATCCTTGAGGAGATCTAGGTACTGATATTCGGGATGTTTTATCTTTGTCATAATACTACCAATACTACAAATACTACCAATACTTAAATAAATCAATAGTCATTTTCTTGTTTTATTGATTATTGAACTTAATATTGCCACAATTTCCCTGCCTTCGACAAGAATTTTACTAGCTCTTACTTGAATTTGAGGATTTGTGTCGATAATCAATGACAGCCAGAAATTAGTTTCTTTTCCCTCTTTCCTAACAATCGTAATCGTATATGTATGAATAAAATCCTTTTTTGTAAGAGTTCCATCAGCCTCCTGATCGTTTGCTCCCATGGAGGTTGCACTTCTAAGCACTTGTTTAATTATTATTTGATTTGATTCCGTTTTAGGAAGAATGCTAGTAAGTTTTATCACCTCTATTATGAAGTTATAAATTCTGTCGTGAATATCGTATTTCTTTATTGGAATATTTGTAATATTTGACATTTGTAGTATTTTCATACTTGCTTTTCTTTTTTCGTTGCGGTTACCCGCCCGCCCTGCCACTGCCCGCGGTATTTGACGCCTGTTCCTTTTACTTCGTGGAACAAAACATGGGTAAACCTTGCTCCCATTTCTATTTCAACCGTTATCGGCCCCTCGTTTTTAAGGCCGAAAGTAAGCTCGCCCTGGTATCCGGGCTGAATAGGACCTGTTCTTATAAAAAGCCCCGAGCGAAAAGTTGTCGTCCTTGGCAAAATAACTGCCGATAAATTTACAGGAAGGTTTATTTTCTCGATTGTCTTGACAAGAAAGAAATCGCCGGGCTTTATTTTGATGCTTTTTTGTTTGCCATATTTTGCAACTAATTCTATGTCTGCGGTTTTCCTGTGAGTTTCCCCCAAAAAAGCACTGCCTGATATTTTGTAAACTTCCCCCAAACGCAAATCAAAACCCGCGCCTTCCGGATTTGTCAGCTCTCTCTCGGACAGTCCCTCGACGAGTTTTATTTTCTTGACTAATTTTAATAATTCTTCCGGTCCTAGTATCATAATTTAGAATCCTTGATGTTACCCGCCCGCCTCGCGTTGCGAAGCATTGCGGGCAGGGATTTTCTTGATACACTTGATCTTGAGTCTTTGATATCTTGAAATCTAGAATTCTTGACGTCAAGACTTCAAACTCAAAAACATCGCACTTCCAACTTCAAGGCTTCAAATTTTGGATTAGTTCCAAAATTTTATTCGTGACATCTTCTTCCGGTTGTTCTGCGTTAAGAACAGTTATCTCATTTGGAAATTTTTTAAAAAGCCAATCGTAGCCTTTTTTTATTTTAACATTCATTTTGTGATTATCGTAAATTTCTGTATGTTTTTCGGAAGACGAAATCCTTTTCAGAGATTCCTCCAGGGATACATCAAGATAAATAGTCAAGTCGGGAAGCAGAAACTGATGATACATCGATAAAAGACTCAAAGCAACAACCGAAACTTCTTCCCAATTTTCATAGTCCGTTCCTTCTCTGTCTGCTATGCCATACGCAACAGACGACCAAAAATATCTGTCGCATATAACTGTTATTCCTTGCTTAAGCTTTTCTATGATCTGATACTGCTGGATAACTCTGTCTGCGGCAAAAAGATACTGGTATGAAACAGGAGGGATATGTTTTTTATTACCTGTTAGGATTTCATTTCTTATAAAAGTTCCTATTTCTCCGTCTGTAGGATTTTTTGTGGCAAAAACTTTTTGGGTTTTAGAAAGCAGTTCTACGGTTTTTTTTGTTTGGGTGGTTTTACCCGATGCCTCTATTCCTTCAAAAACTATAAATTTACCCGGATAGGTATTTCTTTTAAAATCCAAATCAAATTCGATATGATAGTTCATAATCATTTAGAATCCTTGAGGTTAGATATTTTTGACGTTCTTGAACTTGACTGTCTTGAATTCTTGAAATCAAGATATCAAAGACTCAAGATCAAGAATATCCAACTTCTAACATCAAAAAAATCAGTTTCTGAATTCTTATAGTTCCTCGCGAATCTTTGACTCCCCCGGGCCCTTTTGTCCGACATATTTTGCGTTGTGTTTTTTATAATATGGAATTTCTGCCGGAGACGAAAGTTGTTCAAAAGAGATGGAACAGATTCTCATTCCAACATAAAGTGCTACGGGCATTTTCCCCATATTAGCCAATTCCAACGTTATATGTCCTCTAAATCCGCATTCTATATTAGCCGCTGTTGAATGAATTACAACTCCCAGCCTTCCGATACTAGACCTGCCTTCCAATCTTCCCGTCAAATCATCCGGAACTTCAATGTACTCAACCGTTGTTGCCAAGACAAAATCTCCGGGCTGAATAATAAAAGGCTCCCCTTCTTTAATTTTTATTTCCCTGGTAATGTCATCGGAGATATCTTTTTTAAAAGGGTCTATATAGGCGTGGCGGCTATGTTCAAAAACCCGGAAAGTATTGCCCAAACGCAGATCAATTGAACAGGAACCAAGCTGTGTTTTTAAATCAGGCGATGGTTTTATTTTAATACTTCCTGATTTCAGGGCAATTTTTAAATCTTTATCCGAAAGAACCATGAGCGGATTATAACAGATAATCCGCTATTTATCATTTTTGCTTGGAACTCTTGAAGTTAGAGATTAGAAGTTGGAACTTGAATCTTTGACGTTAGATATCCTTGACGTTTTTGACTTTGACATCCTTGATATCTAGAATTCAAGATATCAAGTTTTTCAAATTTTCAAGATCAAGGACATCCAATTTCTAATTTCAAGAATTCAAATCCCAACTTCAAAAATTCCGTAATCATTATTCCCTTATTGTCTCTTGACAAAGACTATTTCCATTTACTATTCTTATGGTAATGGGTAATCCTTTTCTTAAAAGGTTTCGTGAATTTATTTTAGCTCCAAGCCATTCAAGAACCATTTCTGCTGTGGTTATCCTTATCATCGCCGCCGCAATCCCCCTTACGGTTTTAGTCGCCCAACAGCAACAGGAAACAAGACAGTTTGCGGCAGCCTGCACTACCCACCAAGATTGCCCCTTTGGAGGAACTAAAGCAGTTTGTCAAACAGGCTCTTGCATGGAAAGAAGAGATGCATGCCAAAACGGAGTTTGTGTTAATATCTCTGCTTATAGCAGTAGATGCAGTAGCACCGGATGTTCTGGAAAAACAGTTTGTTATAACGGACAACTTTGCAGCAACTTAACTTGCAATAGCTCCGGAGCCTGTTCTGCAACTGCAGGAACTGGAGCAAGTTGTGTTCCAAGCAGCTCATGCGGTACAACCACAACAAAATATGGCTGCGGAAGTACTGGTTGCGCAGTGTCTTCAACAGGAACTTTTACCGAAAGCACTTGTGGGGGAACATGTGCAACTGCACCGCCGACTTGCGTAACAGGCACGAGGCTATGTACTCCTTTGGGATCTACAAGTTATCAGGAATGCATTGGCGGAGTTATGGTTAACTTAACATGCACTACACCCGGAACTGTTTGTCTTATAGGCTCAGCAGGAATACCATCTTGCGGATTCCTCGGCGGAACCGATACATGCACCACCCAAGGAACAGGCTTTGCATGCACCACTGCATCTATTTGCCCCACAAATTTTACACAAGTTACAACAGCTACATGTTCAAACGCCGCCACCTCCACCGGAGTAAAACCGCAAATATGCTGCAAAGCAGTGTCAACGGGAGCACTACCTCCACCCGCTCCTGCTCCGGCAAATAGCTTTACGCAAAAACTCGGACCGGCCAGTCAATGCGTGGTCTTTACAACCTTTTCATGGGCGCCGGTTTCGGGAGCGGCAAAGTATGCGATAAGATACAATCTGTCGGGAAGCAGCACTACTTTCGGCCCATACACAACAGGTACAGCAGGCACAACAAGCACAAGCATAACTACTCCATTTGCGGCAGGAGTAACCAACGGCAGCGGCCATAGTCAATGTTCTATTGCAACTCAAAATCAAACAGGATATTCTTGCGGGTTTGTTGAAAACACAAACGTAACCTGGTATGCAGCATCGCTTGATGCTACGGGAGTCGCAGGCGCCTGGAGCGCTCCGCAAACATATACAACTGCCAGCTGCGCAACAGCCACTGCTCCTGTTTGTACGGGTGGCCTTACGGCAAATCCAAACAGCTTGTTCGTAGGAGATACATCAAATCTCTCGCTTACGGGCTGCACAGGTGCAACAAGCTATAAATGGACATCAACCTGCGGAACCCCAGCAAGTCCTACTACATCAACTCCGACAACAACATGGACTGCTCCGGCCAACGGACCAACCGTTTGCACGGTAACGGGATCTGCTTGTAATGCAAGCGGAGTATGCAGTACCCCGTATCCGGCACCTATTACTGTAAATGTCCCCGACTGCAATGCAGGGCTACAACCTACAAGCGCTTGCGTAGCTACAACGTCAAACACTTGCTCGGCAAATAACGGTACGCAAACTGCGCAATACAGAACTTATAACGGCAGTACTGTATGTAATCCTGTAAACACAACTCAAACTTGCACTGTGCCCAGCTGCAGCGTTGGAAATATCTGCTCAAACGGAACCTGTATTGCGACCTGCACAAACGGAACCACGCAATGTTCGTCAACAGGCGTTCCGCAAACCTGCACTAATGGCACTTGGGTAAGCGGCAATGCTTGTACATCAGGACAAACTTGCTTAAACGGAACCTGTACAACTTCCTGTACCGCTCCAAACGTCAACTGCAACGGGACCTGTGTAAACACACAAACAAGCAATAGCAATTGCGGTACCTGCGGCAATGCCTGTACGTCGGGACAGACTTGCACTAACGGAACTTGTGTCAATACTTGCACAAACGGAGCTACGCAATGTTCATCAACCGGTGTTCCGCAAACCTGCACTAATGGCACTTGGGTAAATGGAACTGCTTGTACATCAGGACAAGTTTGCACAAACGGAACCTGTACAACTTCCTGCACTGCTCCAAATACAAATTGCAACGGAACCTGTGTTAACACACAAACAAGTAATAGTAATTGCGGCGCCTGCGGCAATGCCTGTACGTCGGGACAAGTTTGCACAAACGGAACCTGTACAACTTCCTGCACTGCTCCAAATACAA
>CAYIOB010000007.1:0-8856 GCA_964364925.1 uncultured Gammaproteobacteria bacterium | reverse complement strand
ATTGCAACGGAACCTGTGTTAACACACAAACAAGTAATAGTAATTGCGGTACCTGCGGAAATGCCTGCGCAGCGGGACAAACCTGTACTAACGGAACTTGCTCGCTAAGCCCCGGCAACACATACATTGCCTTTACAATCGGTATGGATGCTATAGGAAGCGCCGGAGATAACGTAAACCCGAATCCAAGTTCATCAAATCAAAACCCTGCGCATCCAACCAGAAACTTGGCTGTTCAAATATTTAACAGCAATAATAATCAGGTTTTTGCCCAAATTGGCTCAATCAGTTATAACTCCGGCCCCGGAGTATTCAAAGGCACTGTTGACCTTGGAGCTAACTTTGCAAGCGGAAACTATCTTGTTCTGGTTAAATCCGACGGACATCTGAGAAGACGTATCCCGGGAATTCAAAATCTGACGTCTGCTCTTCCCCAGCCTATACAACTGCAAAGAGTTAACCTTGTTACCGGAGACGTAGACAACAACAATGTATTGAATATAAACGACTACAATATATTGCTTAGCTGCGTAACCGACCCGGATGTCGCAAATATCGACAACCACGCTTTGTGCAATAGCAATGCTAACTATGTAAAGCTATCCGATCTCGAAGACAACAATGTGGTTAACAAATTCGATTACAACTTATTCCTTAGGGAATACGCGGTACAAAGCGGAGATTGATATTAGATACTAGATGTTAGATACTAGATACTAGTGACTAGTAACTAATTAACTGATATACTGAAACTATGGAAGAAAAAGCTGTTCAAGTTACAAAAAAAGGAATACCTAAACAAACTTTAGCTTTTGTTACATTTTTAATAGCTGTAACCCTGGTTCTTTTGGGACTGGCTGTTTATACACAAAAACCGAGCGTTCCAACGCCAACCACTCAACAGCCGACTTCTCCATCCTATGCTCATACTACCTTAAGATTAACTCCTCCTGTAAATACACCCGCTTTACCCAATACTTATTCTACAGATGTTACTGTTTCATCAAATGGAGATAAAGTTACGGCGGCTCAATTAGAGCTTTCCTACGACCCAAAAGTTTTAACAAATGTCGATATAAAACCCGGCACTTTTATTCAAAATCCGGTTGTGCTTCTTAAAAAAGTTGACCAAACTAACGGAAGAATATCTCTGGCAATCGGAATTCCCCTTGGAGGAACGCCTCCAACAGGCGCAGGAACTGTCGCGACAATTACTTTTAATGAGGTTCCAACAGCAACAGGAAGTACAATTCTAGATTTTCTTCCCAAAACTGCTGTTACAGCGCAGGGAATTGCGCAATCCGTTCTTAAAACATCGACCGGCAGTTTATTTTTCGTAAACCAAACAGAATCTCCTACTCCTGTGACCACCATAAAGCCTATTATTACTAAATAAATCATTCATTAGAACTGGATATTTTTGACGTTACCCGCCTACAACGCTTAAAGTTGGAATCTTTGATGTTGGACACCCTTGATATTTTTGATCTCGACGCCCTTGATATCTAGAATTCAAGATTTCTTAATTTCAAATATTCAATCCCGATTAAATCGGGATCAAGATCAAGAATTTCCCTGCCCGCATTGCTACGCAAAGCGTTGCAGGCGGGTTTCATTTAAATCCAGCATAAAATGATTATAAATGAATTAAGAATTAAGAATCAAGAATTTATCTTCCGAAGCTGTTTTGGCGTGGCAGACTTAACTAGTCTTCCTCCTTTGCCGTCAGGTTTTTCTAATTCATACAGACCGGTTTTAAAATTTATACCCCTGCTTGTCCAACCGTCATCTATTCTACCGTCTGATCTTGTTACGCTTATTCCCCATGCGCCGGCTCTGAAAGGATCCACATTCCTGTTTAAGTCATGTAATTCCTCTACGGAAAGAGTAATCTTTTCCGGAATTCCATTCTTATTATCCATTTTTGAAGCTACTACTCTTCCCTCTTGCGGTATATGAGCCATCCAGCCGTCTTGCAATGCTCCGTTTGGCAATCTTACGATAACCATGTCTCCCGGCTTTACTTTACGCTCCTCTTGCGGAGACGGAGGCGGTTCGACTGATAATTTTCTTCTTACAAAAGATCTTAAGCGTGCCGCTACTCCCGCCGGCCGGCTTTCCGGTTGCCTTGGCACATCAAACACTCCTTCTGGCATATTGAGAAAATTATAACACAAATGTATAAAAAGCTTGAAATTTTATCCCTATAATTATTTGGATTTTGCTTGTTTTAAATCTTTTTCCATGTGGCTAATAAATCCCTCTATTCTTCTTAAGGCTGGAATATTGTTTTGAAGAGTTCTTGAACCTCCCTTTTTAAGAGTTCTATGATATTCAAGCATCGGTGGAAAATCAGTTATTCCTATTCTGGGTGTCTTAAATCTTATAGATTCTAAAATTATATTTGGATTATCTCTTCTTCCCAATTTATCAACTGAAATTTCAATTGAATCCGTATGGGTATTTCTGGTTATTTTATATGCTGAGTCTGTAGTTGCGATATTTCTTGAGTCTATTATAAGATTATTTGTTCCAGGAAGTGCAAACATCTCCTGCACAAAAGGATATTTTTCTAAAGAAGTTATAAGTTTCTGTCTTAAATCCTCATAAACTTCCCTTCTGGTATCATCATCTAATTGAGGTATGTTTTCAAAAACAGATTCTCTTTGCTCCATAATTATTTAGTTGCTTGTGGGTGCGCATGGAATCCATCATGTCCGCCTTTGGAGGAGAACCATGCACCTGTCGCCTTAGGCGACCGTTCTACTACAACTGTGGGCGGTAATGGGATCGAACCATTGACCTCGTCTTTATCAGAGACGCGCTCTGCCACTGAGCTAACCGCCCAATTTTATTTATTTAAAATACCTTTTAAGATTTCTCTTCCTTTACCTGATTTTAAATTAATCTCTTATTTCTAAAACCAATTCCTGATCCTGTTTTCAAATACCTTTCAAACAACAAAGCTTTACCCTTAGACCTAAAAGCACAGTAATAAACTAATTTAATCGGTTTTAAACCCTTAGTAGAAATTACTTTACCTGCATTATGTTCCGCAATCCTACTTCTTAGATCTCCTGTTGATCCGGCGTAACACATTCTATCTCTCCTACACCAAGGCTTCGGAGAGCCAACTTCTCCGTAAGGCTCGCCCTACGAAGTTGGGAGGCACGGAGGGGAATCGAACCCCTGCATGGAAGTTTTGCAAACTCCTGCGTTACCTCTTCGCCACCGTGCCCTGCGGAGTTAAGTATATCAAATGAAGCAAGTATTTGAAAGATTATTTATAAAATGCCAGAATATACAAACCAAGCGCAATGCAGATAATTCCTAAAATTTTAAAGGCTGTTTTTAAGTGCGTATGCTGTTCTTTAAATATCTCCGGAAACTTCCTGCCTAAAAATAGACTGGCGATAAATAAAAATAAATACTGGCTTCCCTGCAAAGAATTAACAAGAGCAGGTGTTGCAAGGGAGACTGAAAATGTGATTAAAAGCTCCGATGAGCCGCCCGCCGCCTGCCCGAAAAGAAACAAAAGTCCTTGCTTGGAAAATAAAGAAAACGATTTTCCCCCACTGCCAAGAACCATCTTACGGCTTTTTGGAATAACAACAATTAAAATCCCAAGCGGTACCAAAACAATTCTTGACCAAACTAAAACTGTTAAGAAATTAGTTCTTAAATACGCTTCTCTAAGAAACAGGTATGAAACGGCAAAAAGAAACGCTGAAAGAACTATATATATGGTTTCCCGAAGAGTAATTTTTCCCCGCCACTCAAAAATTGTCAAAAGAATAAGACCAAGTATTAACACTAAGATTGCTGCAATTTCCGTATTTGTGACGCTTTTTGAATATATAGCAAACACTAGGAGAAATATGGGAATAAGTGTTCCGTTAACCGGTATAACCCTTGTAACAAGACCTTCTTTTAAAGCAAGATACATAAAAACCAAGCCGGATGTCCAGATAATAGTCGATATCGAAGCAAGAATAAAAACTATTAAGCTGGGAAAAACAGTAAATGGGAGTAAAGCAAGGATAAGAAGGCTAGCTAGGCTAAGGTAAAATACGTAAATTAAGGGATTTGTAATCTTGCTTGTTAACAAAAACTTATCAACCAAAACGGCAATACCATTTAAAAAATAGGCCAGTAATGTAAATGGGATATAGCTCATGCTGTTAAATTATTTAAAATTGACGCTGCTGCCGAATTATCTAGGTCTTCCTGGGCTAGTGTCGTAACTGTTTGAGAAGGCCTTTCTTTTGCCGTAATCACGGCTGTAACACCTCCGGAATGGACAATCGGAGACTGGTGTCTTCCACCTTTTATAACATACATTTCTAAAGGACTTGCGTTTGGATCATCTCTCCTGGCAGATTCTGCCTCCAGGAAAGCTTCCCTTGTCTTCCTACCCGTTACAGAACTATCTCCTCCAAACCAAACTTGAAATCTTCCATGAGGCCTTATGCGTCGTAGTTTTTTCTGTGGAATTAACTCTTTTGCTAAAATCGGGGTTACGACAAAAGGTGTCTTTGTTAACGTTGCAACGTTTTCTCTCGCATTCTCGCCTACTGCCACTTTTATTCTCTCCTCGGCATTTACCAAGGCACGGGGTGACTCCCTAAGCCCGTAATCTATAAGGAATTTGGCTGAAGACTTTTTAATAACACTTGGAGGCTCAACTACAATTAAATCTTCTATCTGCCCACTAAAATCGGGGTCCGCGGCCATTTCCAAAACAATTGCTGCTCCCATTGATATTCCAACAAGATTTATTCTTTCCGTTGTTATTCTCTTATCTTCAGGTATTTCTTCTCCGCGCAGTTTTTGAATTGTTTTTCCTACCGCTCTTGCATAAGGCTCGAGGGTTCCATTTTTTCTGAGTTTTTCCAACCAATCGGCTGCCGGCTTAGACAGCAGATATTTCTCCGGAAAAGTCCAGACCATAACTTTTTCTCCTTTCAATCCTCTCTTCAATGCCAATTGTATTGAAAATTCAGCCGTTTGCACGGGACTTGAGGCATAAGTCGGAATTAAAACATATGGAATCCTGGCGTCTTCTTCCCCTTTCTTTGGCGGATTAAGATCAAGCACGGCTACCGAAATTTCATCGATACCAAGCTCGGGATCGTTAATTTTAACTGGAATCCTATTTTCGTAAAATTGTCTGTATAAAGTATCGAGATTTTTTTCCAATTCACTTACACCCTTTCTAAATTTTCCATCAAATTGCCTAAGGGCTTCTATATGAGACCCTGGATCTTCTTGCCTCTGCTTTGCCTTTTCTATTTTTTGAAAGAACGCTTTTCGCTCCGGCAACGACTTGAATGCCTTTAACGCTCGTGCAATTTCTGCCCGCTCAAACCTAACCGAAACGCCCCTATCTATTTCGGTTCCCGGAACCTTAGTCTCCTTTGTTAAAACTCCCTGCAGATGATCCTTGACAAATCTGGTTTCAATATCAACAGCCTCATTTAGTGTTTTTTTGTCAACTATATCAGGTAATTTTTCAACTAAACCGTGTGCTCTCTGCGCTATTTTACCGATCACGTTTGTTGGATAACGAGAAGCCAGGCTTCTTCTTTTACCTAACTTAACTTTGGGCTCGTGCGATTCGCCGGATGGAGATCGGTCGGGCGTTTTGCTTCCGATACTTGATGCTTGTTCTATCATTGGTCCTTCGGACATAAGTAAATATTAAAAGCTTAACTTTTCGGTTTCAAGAATTCGTGTCCGCCCATTTGGTGCTTGATAAAATCTTTATTTATTTTTCCTAAAAACAATATGTGAATTTGAGCAAACAAATTTTTATAAAAATACTTAAATCCCTCTTTCTCTATTCTTCTAATTGAAAAAATCACTTTCCCAAAATTAAAGTATTTTATTTTAGCCTTGTTTTTATGCGCGCGCTGAAGAATTTCCTGATCTTCTGCAAATTTAACGAGCTCGTCATATCCGCCGAGTCGGTGGAATAAATCGGTTTTTATTACTGCCGCCGAAACGGTTGTAATAGGTTTTCTGAAAATAAAACGGGAAGCATTGGAAGATACGTTCATAAGCACAAAATACGCTTTTAAAAAGGCGTTCCTATCCGGATGACCATAGGGCACAAGAAAATCTGCTTCTTTTTTTTCAAGGAATTTGTAAACTTTTTCGATAAAGTCTTTTTCGAGACTAAAATCAGCATCCAAAAAAAATAAATAATTCCCTTTGGCTTTTTTTGCGCCGAAATTTCTTTGGTATGCCAAATGTCTTTTATCGGAATTGTGTATCTTAATATCAAGCTTATCCTTGAATTCATTCGCTTTTTCTCTGGTTTTATCTATTGATTTTCCTTCGGAAACAATAACTTCAAAATCTTTAACAGTTTGTGAGACCAAAGAAGAGAGAAGATTTGGTAAATATTCTTCCTCGTTTAAAGTGGGTATTACTACAGACAAAAAGTTTTTCTTAGCCATTCATTTTATTATATAGTATCTTAGCCTTACGTTGCAACCTAAAATGGGATTTAGGCTATTGGAACATGCTATGTTATAATTCTTAAGTATTTTTATGAAATTATTAATCATCCACAAAGAGGCCAAATACAGAAACGGGGTCGTTGTTTATAACCAAAGACTCATTGATTTTCTTAGAAAAAACGGCCACGATGTTCATATTTTAAGATGGAGCAATTCTAAAGAAACCGAACCTCACATAACCCATGTTCCCTATTACTTTGGCATTGAAAAATTTTATTTAGTGATACTTCCTAAATTAAAAAGCTTTAAAAAAATAAACTACGCCATTAAGAATGTGAAACCGGACATTATTTATACCACAGTTGGCCTTTCTCCTTTTGATTTTCTTATTTCATTTATTTCACACAGGCAAAAAATACCAATCGGAGGAATTCTTCATCTGGACGTAAGTAGCGATAAAAATTTATATCAATTATTAGTTAAGGCACTCTATGTTTTATTGTATTTACCTTATATAAAACATTTGGATTTTCTTAATGTTCTTTCCCAAAGAACAAAGACTGTTTTTGTAAGAATGGGCGTTACCGAACGAGAAATCAAAGTTATACCAAACGGAATAGATTCGTCTTTATACACTCCCGGAAAATCTAAATTTGGGAAAAAACATAACATTAAAAAGGGCGTACTTTTTTTAGGCAGGCTTTCATGGCAGAAAAATCCGGAATTTCTTATTAAATCCTTCTTAAAAATTAATCCGGATAACGACACAAAACTTGTACTTGCAGGAGAGGGAGAGATGTATAAAAAATTATCTGTAAAATATAAGGACGAAAGAATTATTTTTACAGGATTTTTAGATTCGGACAAAGAAAGAATAGATGTTATCCGTTCATGCCAAATCTTTTCTCTTGTATCGAAAGGTGAGGGACTTTCGCTTTCGCTTTTAGAAGCAATGTCTTGCGGTTTAATGCCGATTGTAAGCAATGTAGGCTCAAGTAAAGACGTTGTTGGAGACATCGGAGTTTCAATAAAAATTAAGGATTTAGAAGAAGAATTTCCAAAAGAATTAAAAAAATACTTGGACAATATTGCGCTTACCAAGAAAATGGGGCAAAAAGCAAGAAAAAGAATAACAGAAGTTTATTCACAAGATAAGAATTTTAAAACATTAATTAAAGCTTTAGAAAAGCATATTAGCTATTACAGAGAAAAACATCAATAAAGCTAGTCTCATTTGCTCCACCAAAAAACCATTTAGAAACGCTGTGAATTTTAAGCAGCTTTAACTATTGTTAGTTTTCCCATCCTGGAAATGTCATGAGGAAGACCAAAAAGTGATTTTCGAGCCGGATCTTTGACTATAAAGGTGATATCAGTTCTTTCATCAAGCCTATTTAAAATCTCCTCTTCCGCTACTGCCTGTCTTTTGGTAATATCTCCACTCATTAAGGGTCCTACAGAAAGGATTCCGCCGGGTTTTAAAACCCTAACTCCTTCATTTATGCAAGCATAAGCCAAATCTACATCATCATCCAAAACGCCAAAAATCCCGTAATAAGATGTTACGCCGTCAAAAGTTTCCGATGGAAAAGGCAGACGATGCGCGGAACCTTGAACATATCTTTGGCGATTTTCAACTACCGAGCGTGGGAAAAGCCCGGCTGTACGCTGCTGTGTCCTTATTAAAAACTTTTGTATGTCCGCATAACCGTAATCTAAAGCGTAAGCATCGGCTCCTAATTGAAGAAGCCTTGCTGTAAAATCGCTTACTCCGGCACAAACATCAAGCATTTTTTTATCTTTATAGCTATCCCAAAAACCCTCTCCGTCTTTCCTCAAAAAACCATGGAATTCCATTAAATCGTTTGAATCGTTTCCGGATACGGGACACTCTTTAGCCATTCGATAAATCCTATGTGATATTTCTATTGATTCTGCATTTGCCATTTGTGTATTATAATATTTTTGAATAAGTTTTACAACTATAGGATATTGTTACCAAAAACCACCCCCTAGGGTGGTTTTTTAGATATCAGGACTTCTCTCCTCCGTAACTTACTTCTCGCCTTTTCAATTCTATTCGAATACGGCTCGAAGAGTGTTTACTGGAGGACTTCGCCTCGCCTATGGCGGGCTCGAACCAGGAAGTGGTCCCGACGAATTTCATTCGTGCGGGATCCCGAATGGAAACTACCATCGGGATAGGATTGTATGGATAGATTTTCCCCGATTAAATCGGGGTCAGGTGCTATCCGCACCTGGGTGTTTGTACTTTTCCCACGCTAGTCATCAATAAAGATTTTAGCGGGTTGCCGTACCTTCTCTCTTTCCCCCCGCTCACCATAAATGGTGAGGGGTTTTTTAGAAAGGAGGTGATCCATCCCCAGCTTCG
>CAYIOB010000006.1:0-25114 GCA_964364925.1 uncultured Gammaproteobacteria bacterium | reverse complement strand
GAACAATTAAAGTATAGCAAAAACAAATGGTTTGTCAACCCCGTTAGAACCCTGTTTTAAACCTGGAATTGATATTGAAAACTAATAAGAGTTCATTCCGTTTTAAAGCAATAAAAAGAACAAAGTTCTAACGGGGTCAACTTGATAAGAGGATTTTTCGAAAAATTAACAAGGATAACCTCAAATTAAAACTGCCGAAAGAAGGCCCATTGCAATACCCAGTATTGCTCCGCCAACTACATCCGTTAACCAATGTTCTCCCAAGTAAATTCTTGAAATAAACATAGTCACGTCAAACAATAAAACCAGAGAAAAAATAATTGCTTTTTGAAAACCGGAAAGCTTTTTTGACCTAAAAACAATCAACAATAAAATGGTTGAAATAAAAGCGGTTCTCGCGGAGTGCCCCGAAGGATAAGAAGAACCGGGTTGAACATAAGAACTTGGAAATGAGAATAGGATGTCATACCGAAAAAACAAGTAAGGCGGCCCTGGGTGGGTTACAAAAATCTTTCCAAACAGTTCAAAAAGATGGATAGTAGTATAAGATAAAAGAACAAGAATTGATTTCAATCTTTTAGATAAAACCAGTAATACGATTAAAATTAAGGTTGCAACTTCAAAGCTTCCAAATAAACTTAAAGACGAAAACGGCGTATCAAACCTTCTTGAAATATTGTCCTGAAGCCTGACTGTTGTATCAAAATCCAAAGCTGTAAATAGATCTTTATGGACTAAATAAGAAAATAAAACAAAGGCTAAAAATACTAAGAAACCAAATAATAAGGACAGATTTTTACTCACTACTTACTCCCCTCTCGCTTCTGCCCTCTTCTTCTAATATATATTCCTACTCCAACTACTCCTGCAGTAAAAGCAGCTGCGGATACTACTGTAATTATAACGCCCTTATGCGCATTTGTCTGCGCCCAAACTTCAAGTCCTTTATCCTGCAGCCCCCTTATTAGACCATAAACATCTTTGTGTCTTCTTAGCCTTCTTAAATCGTCAAGGTCATTATCCCTAACTCTTAAATTAGGGCGCACGATTTCCCCTACGCCAAAGGAATTACTATGCGAAGCAGTTGGGAGACCATCTTCTCTTTCAACCATAAACTAAAACTTCAGCTCCTTGAGGAATTTTTTGAAATCTCCGTTAATATCCGGATGCTGTAATCCCAATTCTACAACAGTTTTCATATATTCAAGCTTATTTCCCGTATCATAATATTTTGCATTTTCTATCTCGACCGCGTAAACAGGTATTCCCTTTTCTGCCAGAAGATTTATCGCGTCAATAAGCCAGATTTCTCCGCCTTTTCCCGGAGTTAAAGTTCTTAAAGCTCCAAAGATTTCAGGCGGCAGAATATAGCCTCCATGAGTTGCAAGATTAGACGGAGCTTCTTCGGGATTTGGTTTTTCCGTAATTGAATTTATTTTATAAACATTCCCCTCAACAGGGGTAATGTCCGCAATCCCATAGCGGACTAAATCTTCTTTTTTTTCAATCCTAACCCCTGATATAACAATTCCTCCATATTTTTCATAAACCCTTATCATTTGAGAAAGTCTTGGAGGCTTTGCATAAATAAACTCGTCTCCCCACAAAACCGCAAACGGCTCGTCTTCAATTGCCGGCTCAGCAGACAGAACAGGCGCGGCGTTTCCATAATATTGCCCTTTTTGTCTAATATAAATAAAGTTTGCCATCTCCGAAATTCTTTTTACCTGCTCCATTAATTCTGTTTTTCCGCCCTGTTCAAGATTTTTTATAAGCTCCGCATTAGGGGTATCAAAATGATCTTCTATTGCCCGCTTAGCAGACCCTGTGATGATAATAATATCTTCAATTCCCGAGTCAACCGCTTCCTCAACTACATATTGAATAACAGGCTTATCTACAATCGGGAGCATTTCTTTAGGCATTGCTTTTGTCTGGGGTAAAAAGCGGGTTCCAAACCCTGCAGCCGGTATAACCACTTTCCTAATCTTCTTCATATGGCCTCTAGATTGTAATGCCAGTTGATAAGTTATGTCAACCCTGTTAAGTCCATCTAAATGGTGCGCAGCAATTTAGCAGGGCCAACCCCGATTACTCCGATTTAATCGGGGTTTAATCGGGGTCAATAATCTTCTTTACATAAAGCTTTATTTTTGCTAAAATCTTAGTAGCCTCTAGAGATTAGAGTTTATTTTTTGTTTACTAAACGCTAATTACTAAATAACTAGTGGCTAGATTATGGCAACTACGCCGATTATTTTTTTAAAGGAGGTACGCGAGGAACTTAAGAAAGTTGTCTGGCCGACAAGAAACGAGGTAATAAGGCTCACTGCGGTAGTAATACTGGTAAGTTTAATCGTCGGAATTTATTTAGGCGGAATTGATTACATTCTCACAAAAATACTGGCCTTGGTAGTTAAATAGGAGCTGAGGATTTACGATTGACTATTTACTATTGACGATTTTCAAAATGGTAAATGGTCGATGATAAATAGTAAATAATAAAATATGGACGACGCAATAATTCAGCAACCAACAGACGAACAAACGGAGGCCACGTCCGCGTCAAACCCTGTGCCAGACGGTACGGGGTCAAACGCGTCTACGGCAAAGGACACGTCTGACGTGTCAGAAAAAAATATAAATACAACCGCGTCTGACGCGGCTAAGTGGTACATCATACATACCTATTCCGGACACGAAAATAAAGTTGCAAAATCTTTAAAACAAAGAGTTGAATCAATGGGTTTTGAAACTCGCATTTTCGACATAATTGTTCCGACAAGAAATACAATCAGGGTTTCACAAGGCAAAAAAGAAACGGTAAAAGAGAAAATCTTTCCAGGCTATGTTTTGGTTAAAATGATTTTGGATGACGAATCCTGGCTTCTGGTTAGGACAACTCAGGGGGTTACGGCTTTTATCGGAGCAGGAAACAAACCAAGTCCAATTTCAGACAAAGAAGTCGAAGCAATTCAAAAGTTTATAAAAACAGACGAACCGCTATACAAAACCGCTTTTGTTAAAGGCGAGGCTGTTAAAATTATTGACGGACCGTTTACCGATTTCTTAGGCGCAATTGACGACATTGACGAGGCAAAAGGCAAACTGAAGGTTTTGGTCTCAATTTTCGGAAGAGAGACTCCTGTAGAATTAGATTTTCTGCAAGTAGCAAAGCTCTAGGCAATTAGATACTAGTTAGTTAGATACTAGTAACTAATAAACTAATCTAACTAATAACTCTAAAGAGTATGGCAAAAAAAATCAAGACTATAATCAAGATAAACATACCTGGCGGGCAGGCTACTCCTGCGCCGCCCGTAGGACCGGCTTTAGGACAGCACGGACTTCCGATTATGGAATTTGTAAAAGCATTTAACGATAAAACCGCCGATCAAAAAGGCACGGTTATTCCTGCAGTTATTACGGTTTACGAAGACAGAACGTTTTCGTTTATTATTAAAAAACCTCCAGTTGCCGAAATGATTAAAAAAACCTTGGGTAAAGATAAGGGCTCACAAAAACCGGGGAAAGAGCCTGCCGGAAAACTAACAAGAGCGCAAGCCGAGGAAATTGCCAAGGCAAAAATGGAAGATTTGAATACAACCGAACTTGCGCCAGCAATAAAGATCGTCGAAGGAGTAGCCCGAAGTATGGGAGTAACAGTAGAATGAATACTACAAATATCAAATACTACAAATATTTAAATATTGAATTATTGGTATTTATTGGTAGTATTTGTGACATTACGACTGAAAGGAGCCCATGGGAAAAATAAGAGTTAAAGCTTTCGGAGACGAAGCAGAAGAAAAGAAGCAAAAAGAAAAGCTTGATAGAAAAAAAGAGGCCAAGAAAACAGTAAAAGCTCCGGGGATGAAAGGCGGAGAAAGAGTAGTATCTGTTGGCCCAACCGAAGAAGAACTTGAAGCCTTGGAAGAAAAATCCTCCTCCGCTGAAGCTCCCGCTTCGCAACGAGGCGAGTCGGAAGGACAAGTAAAAAAACAAAAAAAACAAACTAAAAATCAAAAAAAAGCTTTTCATTCGCAAAAATATATTACAATGGCCCAAAGTTTTGATAAAACCAAAAATTATGCTTTAAGCGAAGCTTTGGAGCTTTTGGAAAAATTGCAAAGAAAATCTTTTGATGAAACCGTTGAACTTCATATAAATACTCTATCGGCGGGAGTTTCGGGAAATGTTGTTCTCCCAAACGGAACAGGCAAAAAAACAAGGGTCGCAGTTGCAAACGATAATTTAATTGCAGAAATTGAAAAAGGAATTATAAATTTTGATATTCTGCTAGCTACTCCTGATTTAATGCCTAAATTGGCACGTGTTGCAAAAGTCTTAGGACCAAGAGGTTTAATGCCAAATCCTAAAAACGGAACAATCACTCAGAATCCCGAGGAAGTAGTTAAAAAATACGAAGGCGGACAAATTTCGTTTAAAACCGAAGCTAAGTCCCCCATTATGCACTTAACTGTTGGAAAGATGTCTTTTGGAGCTAAGAAATTAACCGAAAATATCGAAAGCATGCTTAAAGCAGTTAAAAAAACAAATATTGCAAACGCGACTTTAAAATCTACTATGTCTCCCGGCATAAAGTTGAAAATATAAATCCACACAATGCCTGCCCCGTAAAATCGCCATCGCGAAACGAGGACGTAGGCCTCGCGAACGAAAAGATTTTTATGGGGAGCCCGGGAATTAAATTAAAAGTTTAAATTTGACATTAGTCTTTTTTAACTCTAACATTAAATTGATGGGTTCTAAATCTAAAGAGTCCCTGAAAAAACCTTGAAAGATTATTGGAATAATCTTACAACAGGAAAACGGAATTTATTAAAGCTTATTCCTGCTTTTCTTATTCTTATTGCTCTTCCATTAACAGTTTGGGTAGCACAACAAACTCAAAACCTCCAGCAAAATGCAGCTTTGGTTTCATCAGGCCCAATTACTGCAACATCAGGACAGGTAATAAGAGGGGTTAAGATTTCAAATCCCTTAGGACCCTGTATAACAGTTAGTAATGTTTCAAACGTTATTATTGATAATGTTGAACTAGGACCTTGCGCAGGAAATGGGGTAAAAATTTCAGGTTCCGGAGCAACAGGAATACAAGTAACAAACAGCTTTATCAGCACAGGCAGATCAGGCTCAAGCAGTCAAAACAGCGGAGTAGGTGTATTTATATTCGGCGGACCAAGTAATATATTAGTCCAGGGAAATACTTTTGAGAGAAATGAATCTTCGGTTTATGCCGAGACTGCCTCCGGTGTAAAAATAAACAGAAACCGTTCTAAAAATCCTCTTGGTCCTTTCCCAAGAGGGCAACACGCCCAATTTAATAACGTTAACGGAGGAGAAATAAATGATAATTTTGGAGAATCAATAACAGGGCAATCTGACCAAGAAGATGCAATTAATGTATTCAACTCCGATAATATTGTTGTTGCGAGAAATTATATTGTAGGAGGAGACAGCCCCTCAGGATGCGGAGTAATAGCCGATTGGAGCGGAGGAACAAACAACCAGCTGATAGACAATATTGTAATAAGAACAGCTCAATGCGGAGTCGCAATTGCGGGAGGAACAAACCATGTAATCCGCGGAAACAAAGTTCTCGATACAAACATTACCGGCGGCTCTGGAAATATTGGGATTTATGTAGCAAATTACTCAGGAGGAGTATGCTCGGGACACTCGGCAGTTAACAATATAGTCAGTAATCTTCTTCCAAACGGGACATACAACGATTATTATAATGCCGGAAGCTGTGGCCCGGTCACAACTTCAGGAAATATTTTTGGAAGCACAGCGCGTTCGCTTCTTACTCCGGAAAATCAAAAACTTCCAACACCCACTCCCCTTCCCACAATTGGTCCAGTTCCCGCTACCCCTACTCCAACCCCGACTACTACTCCGGTATCCTGCGGCACTTCTCTTCAATCTAAAATTGATGCTGCGCCAGCGGGCGCGACGGTGGACCTCGGAACCTGTACCTACACAGGCACAGCAGCAAGCCTCAACATTACCAAGCCCGTTACCATCCTGCGTGGCACGCTCAAGCCGAGTGGTTTCGATGCAGTTTCAATCCGGGCAAACGATGTGACCATCGACGGTACCACTTTCGACGGTGGCGGCTGGACCATTAAGGTCTACGGCGTCGACCGGACGAAGATCCTCAACTCGATCTTCCGCAATATGCGCGAGACGAGCATTCGACTCGTCGGACCGTCCGTCGATGACATGCTCATCCAAGGCAACACTATCATCCAGAGTGTTAACACCGGAACTGGCTACAGCCCAATCTCGGGGGTCGGCCCCGGCGCAATGAACAAGAACCTCATCATCAGAGGAAATACCATCGACAACGGTCCGGCCGGTATAGCACACTTCGGCGTTGAGGTTTGGGACAACATCGGCCTGATCATCGAGGGCAACAACATCAAGGGTGCGGGTGCGCTCATCTCAATCCCCCGCTCCGACGGCACCATCGTCCGCAACAACACTTTTGACTTAACCCAAGCATTTTGGGGAATGGAATTAGCCGATATAGACAATGCAAAGGTATTAAATAATACGGCTACAGGACCAGGAGCTAATGTTGGCAGTCAGTGGAGAGCATTTATTCAACTGCATCCGGGTTCAGGTACGGTCAATAACATCACTATCCAAGGCAACAGGCTAACAAATAATTGGGGGTTTGTAAATGCCGCAGGCCAAGGACACATCATTACTGATAACTGTTTAAATAATGTAGGCAGAATGTTTGAAGGCAGTTTCACCGGACCAATTACTAATCTAAGAAATGGTGCCTGTGGAACCAGTACATCTACTACTCCAACGCCAACTTCGGCTTCAACTTCATGCTCATCTAGTGTAGTTGGATTTACTTCAAACGCTGTTAATATTGCAAGAGATGCTGCGGGGGCGGGAGGAGTTGTCTGCTTCCCGGCAGGGACGTATACCGGCGATCTTACAGCTTCGGTCACGAGACAAACTTGGCAGTTTGATCCAGGAGTAGTCGTTGCGGGACGTCTGAGTATAACCGGAAGTGGAGCAACTATACGTGGTCAGGGTGCAGAAGTCCGTCGTCCACCAACAACCAACGAATGGAGCGATGGATACAATGTAATCATTCAGGCTGATGATGTAACTGTTCAGGACTTAAAAGTCAGAGGCGGAGGATTTGGCGTAGGTGTATTTGGCCGCGATCGCGTAAAACTTCTGCGCCTCGATATCGCAAATACTTATAGCGCCGCCCTTGCCGTCTGGTCTAGCACTCGGGGAACTGACGATCTTTTGGTTCAAGACAGTCGATTTATTAATACTTCTACCCCCACCCACCGTGTTTCATCAGTAATTGGACGAAACGATAATCCTGCGGGTCAGCCCCCAAACCTTCGTCCAGTTTTTCGCAACGTTTATATGGACCAAGGACCCGAAGGACACTTTGGCATGGAGCTGTTTGAAAGCCCAGGTATGATTATCGAAGGTGGCGAGTACCGAGGGGGAGAAGTTCTCATCAGCCCAGGGCGCTCACACGGCCTTAAAGTTCGTAACGCAAAGCTCCATTTAGGAGGACGCACCCATTCAGCTATAGAAGTTGCACTAATAAACGACGTTGAAATTAGCGGAAATATAGTTGATGGCCCAGGCAGTCTGGCTTGGGTTACGAACTATTCAGAACGTACAAATGTCCATCACAATTATGTTAATGGACTTTACACTATAGTGAATGCCGAGCAAAGAGCAGGCTATGAAGGCAAAGATCACAGGGATACTGATAATTGCATGACCAATACCCAGTACGAGTGGAGAGGTCTTATTGGATCAGGTACTATTATCGCGCGTAACGGACCTTGTTCCACTACTGTTCCTACAAGCTCTCCGACACCAACCACAACTGCCTTTACCCCCACACCGACTCCAACTGCAACTAGTCAGGCCTGCGATGTAAATGCGGTAGGAGTAAATAAGTTTGCCGGATGTTTATACGACGGCACGCAGTTTGAAACCCTAGTTTCAGCTGCTCCATCCGGCAATATTCTTCTCTCCCCTGTTTCATCAACCCAAACTGCACTAAGTTTTGATTGGGGTTCTGGAACACCTAACGCTGCTGTTGGAACTGAACATTGGTCAATAAGATGGAAGGGAAACTTCACATTCCCTGCCGGCACATACACCTTTATTGGAGGAAGTGATGATGGTATTAGAGTAAGATTTAACGGAGTAACAAAAATAGACGTATGGAAAGGAAGAGCATATGGTGAAAGTTCATTTACCGAAACATTTACTCAGCCAACCACGATAAAAATAGAGATAGACTACAACGAATACGGAGTGCCTGGAAAAGTTAACTTCAGATGGACAGGACAAAATCCAACTCCAACCTCAACACCAACAACAGCGCCTACACCTAATCCTACACCGCCACCTACCGTTTGTACTGCAGATGCTAAACTTTGCCCCGACGGAAGTTATGTTTCTAGAACTGGTCCAAGCTGTGCATTTGCTCCCTGTCCGGCTCCAACAGAGGGACCAACAGCAACTCCTGTTCCCGGAAATACGGTTTTTGTTTTCAATTTAGGACTTGACGGCATTGGTTCAACCGGTGATAACTCAAACCCCTCAGACGGAAACGGCTCAAACAAGAATCCTTTACATAAAACCCGAAATATAAATATTCAGGTTTTTGATTCAAACAATAACCTAGCGGCGCAAAAAACAGGTTCTGTTTTGTATAATCCGTCAACAGGTAAGTTTACAGGCTCTGTAGATTTAGGCAGTTCGTTTGAAACAGGATTTTATATTGTAAAAGTTAAGTCAGACGGATACTTAACCAAGCACATTTCCGGTATTCAAAATATAACTGCTTCGCAAACAAACCAGATTAGTTACATAAACCTTATTACAGGAGATATAAATAACGACAACATACTAAATATTCTTGATTACAACATTTTTCTAAGCTGTTCTGTGTTTAGTTCTAGTCAGTCAACTTGCAATACAAACTCAAGCTTTAAAACTTTATCAGACTTAAATGACGACGGATCTGTTGACCAAAATGACTATAATCTATTTATTAGGGAGGTTTCCACACGAGTAGGGCAGTAAATTTAGCAGATTCTTCCAACGACTAAAACAGCCAAAACAACTGCAATTTGATTTTTTATTTTATTAAACCTAATATTAACTTATGGGTTCTAAATCTGAAGAGTCCCCAAAAAAAGACTTGAGAACTTACTGGGACAACCTTACACCAAGAAAACGGAATTTATTAAAGCTTATTCCTGTTTTTCTTATTTTTATTGCTCTTCCATTAACAGTTTGGGTAGCACAACAAACTCAAAATACACAACAAAAAGCTGCTGCTCCCGACCAGCTTGAAGCAGAAGGCGGAGTCTTAGGAGGAAATGCAACAGTTATTGCAGATACATCTGCATCCGGAGGACAATCTGTACGGTTTTCCCAGACTAACCCTACACAAAGTCCCTCCCCTACGCCAACCGCCTCTTCAAGAAAGATAATAACCGTCTCATCCATAGCAGCACTAAAAACTACTTTGGCTGACAATACAGTAGATGAGATAGTGGTGACAAACGGGACGTATCATGTGAGCGGCGCTTCTTACCAGCGAGCCGATTCCCTCTGGATTGGTTCAACATATGCAAGCCGGACTCGTCCTATTCTTGTGCGTGCCCAAACAACCGGCGGCGTAACGTTCGACGGCGGCGGTTCGACCTACTGGATCGGCCTCGCCTTCGAGGATGGCGCTCACCACCAGACGTGGCAGGGCTTCACCTTCGCCAACGGGAAGCCGACCTCGACCGGGGCCATCGTCTTCGGCGGCTGGGCAGGAAAGACCGCCCCCCACCACATCACCCTGCGCGACATCACCGTCACCAAGACCGTCACCACGGACAACGGCCTCGGGGTGACCCGCGACCACGCCCTGTATATCTCGCAGGCACTCGGTGGCGTCCACGACATCCTCGTGGACGGGTACACCGTGGACGGCGCGGGTGGCCTGGACTCGGCCGTCAACTTCGGCCATGAGACGCTGCCGGGCAGCCCGAATGCGTGGAACGTCACCGTCCGCAACATGAAGGTGACGGGCACCGAGACGACGATCATCCTCTGGGAGTCCTCGGTGAAGAACGTCCTCATCGAAGACTCGACAATCACGGGTGCCACTCGCTTCGCGGTGCGTTACGAGGTACCCGGCACCGACATCGTCCTGCGCCGGGTAGTCTCGACCGGCTCCGGGGTGCGGGGCCTCTACACGCCCCTCGGCGCCAACCCTCCCGGAATCACTTTTATCGATACCAATCTTAAATAATTTGACATTTTAAGATTATTAAACCTATTATTAACTTATGGATTCTAAATCTGAAGATTCCCCAAAAAAAGACTTGAGGACTTATTGGAACAACCTTGCACCAGGCAGGCAAAAGTTGTTAAAGCTATTTCCTTTATTGTTAATTCTATTGTCTTTACCTCTTACCGTATGGTTTATCCAACAAACTCAAAACACTCAACAAAAAGCTGCGGCCCCCGACCAACTTGAAGCAGAAGGCGGAGTCTTAGGAGGAAATGCAACAATAGTTACAGATACATCTGCTTCAGGAGGACAATCTGTGCGGTTTTCCCAGACTAATCCTACACAAAGTCCCTCACCTACACTAACTCCAACCACAACATCCAGAAAAGTAATAAATGTCTCGTCAATTTCAGCGTTAAAGACAGCTCTAGCTGATAACACGGTAGATGAGATAGTGGTAACAAACGGCACGTACCGGGTGAGCGCGGCGGGCAGCCAGGCCTCGAACTCGCTCTGGATCGGTAGTGCTTATGCCAGTCGAACCCGCCCAATCTTAGTCCGCTCCCAAACGATCGGCGGTGTAATCTTCGACGGAGGCGGCACGACATGGTTTGGTGGTATCAGTTTTGAAGAAGGTGCCCACGACCAGACATGGCAGGGCTTCAAATGGTCCGGTGGAACACCGGGTGGGAGGAGTGATAGTGGAGACAGTGGCACGGGTGTCATAACGTTTGGCGGTTATAGGAATGCACCACCAGCCCATCATATCACTCTTCAAGATTCCGAGGTTAGTGGTTTAACGGACTATGTTACAGCGACTGGCACTACTACTACGCATGGTCATGCTGTTTATATCTCAATGGCCTATGGGGAAGGGCCGCACCATATTACGTTTAATCGGCTTAAATTTAACTCCACCAGCCTTAATGGTTCAACAACCACTCCTACGTTTAACGGTGCTTTGCACTTTTACCATGATTATCTTGATTCAGACGGCGTGCCAGCAAATCACTTTAATGCCCATGATTTTACAGTGACAAATTCCCAAATTATAGGCGGTAAGTGGGCAGTAATAATTTGGGCCAGAACGTTGCAAAATCTACTAATCGATGGATTGACAGTTACCAACGCGCAGGATTATGGATTCCGCTATGAGGGTGGTGGTGGAATTACTCTCAGGAATATAACAACTACCGGCTCAGGGGTAAGGGGCTTTGCTCCAACGTCCTATGAACCCGGTGGACCCTACAGTTACCCGACCATTCCCGAGTACACCGAAACTGGCGTTGGCCCTGCCAACATCATATTCACGAATTCCTCGTTCAACTGATGACTGATCCCGTCCTCCGCGACCACCTTCGCAGTTCGCTATGAGGATGGCGGAACGCTCACTCTGCACCGCGTCGTCTCGACCGGCTCCGGGGTGCGGGGCCTCTACACGCCCCTCGGCGCCAACCCGCCCGGAGTGACCTTCATTGATACCAGTCTTAAGTGATTTGACATTTTAAGGTTTATAAACCTAATATTATATAGGGCATAATTTATAAAAACCTGTAATAAAAAATGAGAAACTATTGGAATAATCTTACACCAAGAAAACGGAATTTATTAAAGCTTATTCCTGTTTTTCTTATTTTTATTGCTCTTCCATTAACAGTTTGGGTAGCACAACAAACTCAAAATACACAACAAAAAGCTGCTGCTCCCGACCAGCTTGAAGCAGAAGGCGGAGTCTTAGGAGGAAATGCAACAGTTATTGCAGATACATCTGCTTCAGGTGGACAATCTGTGCGGTTTGCAGTAAGCGCACCAACCACTGTTCCAACCTCAACGCCAACCCCAACCCTTAAGACCGTCACGGTGTCGTCTATCGTGGCGCTAAAAACAGCTTTGGCTGACAACACGGTTGATGAGATTGTTGTGGCGAATGGAACGTATCATATAAGTACAGCCGGTAGTCAAACATCAGATTCTCTCTGGATCGGCAGTGCTTATGCCAGCCGGACCCGTCCAATCTTAGTCCGCGCCCAAACGATCGGCGGTGTGACGTTTGACGGCGGGGGCGCAACGAGCTTTGGCGGTATTAGTTTTGAGCAAGGTGCGCATGACCAGACGTGGCAGGGCTTCAAGTGGACGAACGGGGCGCCGATGGAATCGGGCGTTATCGTATATGGAGGCTATTCCGGCTACGCTCCGCCACACCATATCACGCTTCGTAACATAGAAATCTCAGGTTTGAAACTTGCTGCTGATGGGCTGCGACATGGACACGCAATCTATTTTTCAAAAGCAGCTTCACCCGGTCCACATGATCTTTTGATTGACGGTTTAACCGTGGTTGATACAGGACAGATTAAGGCAGCACTGCATTTCTATCATGATTATCTATCAGGAGCCGGTGATGATGGGTATAATACTCAAAACGTTACGATTCGAAATGCACATATCAGTGGGACAGATCAATCCGTGATGATTTGGGCAAGAACCATAAATAATCTTCTTATTGAAGATTCAACTATCACGGGGGCCTCAATCGCCGTTCGCTACGAATATGGTAATGGGATTACACTACGACGTGTAACTTCTACAGGCAGTAAGCAATTGGGCTTCTACTCATCGCTTGGTTCTAGCCCGCCCCAAGTGACATTCATCGATACCAATCTTAAGTAATTTGATTATTTAAAATAATCTTATTAATTGTGAATTGGAAGAGATTTCTTTCCACTTCGTTTTCTTGACTTCACACTCCTTTTTTGTTCTACTAAATACAGATGCCCGATTTCAGAACATTTCTAAATAACAAAAAATACAGAAATTTTCTGGTATTGGCTGTTATCGCCTTGGCAATCCCACTCACTGTAATACTTGCTCTCAAGCAGCAGGAAATAAGAGGAAGAGCAGCTGCGGCCCCCGACCAGCTCGAAGCAGAGGGTGGAGTTTTAGGGGGAAATGCAACAATAGTTACGGATACTACCGCATCCGGAGGAAAATCCGTACGGTTTTCAGCAAGCGTACCTACACAAAGTCCAACACCTACACCAACCCCAACCACAACATCCAGAAAAGTAGTAAATGTCTCGTCAATTGCCGCTTTAAAGACAAATCTAGCTGACAATACAGTTGACGAGATAGTTGTAACAAATGGGACATATACTGTAAGTACGGCTAATAGCCAAAAAGCTAATTCTCTCTTTATAGGTTCAGCATATGCTGGTCGGACTCGTCCTATCTTAGTCAGAGCACAGACTACAGGTGGAGTAACATTTGACGGTGGTGGAACTACCTATTTTGGTGGAATTACCTTCGATGAAGGTGTTCATCACCAAACTTGGGACGGCTTTAGATTTGCCAATGGAGAGGCGACATCTACCGGAGTAATTGATATTGGTAACAGAAATATAGATTCGGCGGCGGCAGGAGCGCACCATATTACTCTTCGTAATATTACCCTTACGAATACACTTCATGGCTATGCATACGACCCAACTAAATCAAACGCTAATGATCATGGTATTTATATTTCGGAGGCCATTGGCGGCGTTCATGATATTCTCTTCGATGGCCTAACGTTTGTCGCAGCACCAACCAATCCTCTTCATTCGGTTTTGCATCTTTACAATCACGGATATGACAACGGTACCACTGGTTCGTATAACATCACCTTTCGGAATGCCAATATCACCGGGTCTCGTCAGGCAATAATACTTTGGGATAGATTCTCTAGCAACATTCTTATTGAGGATACAACAATAACCGGAGCGACTAATTTTGCTGTTCGTTATGAGAAAGGTAGTCCGGTTACATTACGCCGCGTTACCTCAACAGGCAGCGGAGTACAAGGATTTTATAGCTCGCTTGGCCCGAACCCGCCCGGAGTCACATTTATCGATACCAATCTTAAGTAATTTGATTATTTAAAATAATCTTATTAATTGTGAATTGGAAGAGATTTCTTTCCACTTCGTTTTCTTGACTTCACACTCCTTTTTTGTTCTACTAAATACAGATGCCCGATTTCAGAACATTTCTAAATAACAAAAAATACAGAAATTTTCTGGTATTGGCTGTTATCGCCTTGGCAATCCCACTCACTGTAATACTTGCTCTCAAGCAGCAGGAAATAAGAGGAAGAGCAGCTGCGGCCCCCGACCAGCTCGAAGCAGAGGGTGGAGTTTTAGGGGGAAATGCAACAATAGTTACGGATACTACCGCATCCGGAGGAAAATCCGTACGGTTTTCAGCAAGCGTACCTACACAAAGTCCAACACCTACACCAACCCCAACCACAACATCCAGAAAAGTAGTAAATGTCTCATCAATTGCAGCGTTAAAGACAGCTCTAGCTGACAACACGGTTGATGAGATTGTTGTGGCGAATGGAACGTATCTCGTTAAAGGTGCCACCACCCAAGTGGCAGACTCCCTCTGGATCGGCAGCGCCTATGCGGGCCGAACCAGGCCAATTCTCGTCCGTGCCCAAACAACCGGCGGCGTGACGTTCAGTGGCGGGGGAATGACTTATTACGCCGCTCTTGCGTTCACGGAGGGGGCTCATGACCAGACATGGCAAGGTTTCACCTTCGCTAACGGGACGCCGACGCAGACAGGCGTTATCTTGTTTGGGGTTGCCTTTAGTCCTGATACACCTGGAAAATTAGCTCCGCACCACATTACTCTGCGTGATATCACTATCGCCGGATCAATTACTTCAACGTATCCCGGTTCGGGCGACCATTCGATTTACTTCTCGCAGTCAGTAGGTGGAGCACATGATATTCTTGTAGATGGATTTACAGTTGATGGATCAGGCGGCGTTAATACCGCCGCAACGTTCTACCATTCAACTCCTACAGAACAGAACGCTTGGAATGTAACTTTACGTCGGTTTGTAGTTACCGGAACTTATGAAGCTTTCGAAATATGGGATTCTACTATTAATAATCTTGTAATTGAGGATAGTACAGTTACCAATGCTAGAGCAACCGCCGTCCGCTATGAACGCGGACAAAACATAACTTTACGCAATATTGTCTCGACCGGCTCGCCGGGAGGTAGAGGCTTTTATTCGTCACTTGGAACAAACCCGCCCCAAGTGACTTTTATTAATACCAATCTTAATTAATTTGACATTTTAAGGTTTATGGTCGTAATATTATATAGGGCATAATTTATAAAAACCTATAATAAAAAATGAAAAAAAATTTACTTTTAATACTATTGATAATCCTCATAAGCTTATTCAAAGCTTCTTCCGTACAAGCTCAAACTTCCTGTCCTACCGTTCCCACTAATACAGGGACTGTAACCTTTTCCACAACAACTACAGCCGGAACTTACAGAGTTTGGAGCAGAATGAAAGCTGCAGATAGCATCAATAACTCTTTTTACCTTAAAATAGACAATAACTGTGCTATTTTGGTTGGAAACTCGTCTCAAATCTCAAGCTCAACCTGGACATGGGTTGATTATCAAAATGGTAATACATCAACTAAAATTAATGCAACCTTAACTGCCGGAGCTCACGTAATAACTTTGATAGGAAACGAGCCGGGAGTTTCTGTAGACAAAGTGCTTCTGACTAAAAACCTTTCTTGCGTTCCTATAGGTTTTGGCACTAATTGTCCTGCAGAATTACCAACTAGTAGTCCTGCTCCTTCGCCAACCTTGAACCCTACAAGCACTTCAACTCCAACACCGACGCCAACATCTACTCCAACTCCTGTTCCCGGCAGTTTCTCTCAATACATTGAAGCTGAAAACTTTACCCTTAGTTCTCCAATGACAAAGGGCAGTGATACTCGTGCTTGGAACGGCCAGTACATTAGCCCCACCACTGGAGTTGATTCTGAAACTCCTGTGCGGGAAGCTTATGCCAGCATTTCCCTTTCCACTAGCGGTAACTATTACCTTTGGGCCAGGATGATGGGTCCTACAAATGCCAGCGATGCTTTGTATTTAGGCTTTGATAATAGTTGGGATAGAAAAGTACCGAGCGCCATTGGCGCTTACGAATGGGTCAGAGTAAGAAACTACGCATCTAGCCTTACTGCCGGCCCCCACATCATTCAAGTAGGTCATGGTGAAATTAATGCCCGGTTAGACACTGTTTTTGTTACTAATGATGCCAATGCTGTGCCTATCCAGTCCACTCCAACGCCAACACCAACTTCAACGCCGGGTCCTACTTCTTCCTGTCCTACCGTTCCCACTAATACAGGGACTGTAACCTTTTCCACAACAACTACAGCCGGAACTTACAGAGTTTGGAGCAGAATGAAAGCTGCAGATAGCATCAATAACTCTTTTTACCTTAAAATAGACAATAACTGTGCTATTTTGGTTGGAAACTCGTCTCAAATCTCAAGCTCAACCTGGACATGGGTTGATTATCAAAATGGTAATACATCAACTAAAATTAATGCAACCTTAACTGCCGGAGCTCACGTAATAACTTTGATAGGAAACGAGCCGGGAGTTTCTGTAGACAAAGTGCTTCTGACTAAAAACCTTTCTTGCGTTCCTATAGGTTTTGGCACTAATTGTCCTGCAGAATTACCAACTAGTAGTCCTGCTCCTTCGCCAACCTTGAACCCTACAAGCACTTCAACTCCAACACCGACTAACACGCCTACCGTTTGTACTGCAGATGCTAAACTTTGCCCCGACGGTAGCTATGTTCCGAGAATACCCCCAACTTGCCAGTTTGCTCAATGTCCATATACAACACCCACTCCTACAGTGGCGCCAACCTTAACACCTACTCCGGTTCCTGCAGTTGATGCTACATTAATGTCATTAAACTTAAAACTGCATGGGATAGGAAAAGGAGGAGATAACGCCAATCCAACAAGCCTTGGAAACCAAAACCCAATTCACACTCAAAAAACAATAAGCGTATCCATGTTTAATTCTTCCAATCAGCTTATTTCTAATAAATCCGGGACAATTGTATACCAATCTTCACCGGGTGTATTTACAGGAACAATTGATATGGGAAATAATTTAAGCAGTGGTGTCTATTCCATTACTCTTAAAACAGAAAAATATCTTACAAGATTAATTCCGATTCAAAATATTATTTCCGGACAAAATAATTCCTTACCGCAGGCAGTTCTGGTAGTTGGAGATATAAATGGAGACAACAAATTAAGTATACTTGATTATAATATTCTAATAGGCTGCTACAGCGAAGAGTCTCTGGCAATATCATGCAGCGCATCACAAAAACAGCTTTCCGACCTAGATGACAACGGCAGCGTTAATCAGTTTGATTACAATCTGTTTTTAAGAAATTTTTCTGCACAAAGCGGGGATTCTATATAAATCTCAACCTGCGAGGTTGTTCCTAGATCTTCTTTCAAAAATTACTGCGGCGGGAGACAAGGGTTTTTTCTTTCTGGGCCATTCTTCAGGTTCTGGTTTTCCATGTTTTTTAAGACAGTCTTCGTAATATAAAACCTGCTGATTGGCGATTACATTCCAGGAAAATCTTCTTCGGGCATATTTTGCAGCATCTTGACCTAATCTCTGCTTTTCTTCTTCAGGCAAATCTAAAAATTTAGCTATTGCTTTTGCTAATCCGAGTGAATCCTTAGGCCTAACCATTCCCGTAAACGGTCTATAATCCAAAACTTCTCTATATCCGTCTATATCGCTGCCAATAGTCAAAGTCCCGCAAGCCATTGCTTCGGCCAGCGTCCTTCCAAAGCCTTCCCCGCCGGTTGCCGGAGAAACAAAAATATCTGCAGTTCTGTAAGCTCTAACAAGTTCGTCTCTTGATAAAACTCCTAAAAATTCTACGTCTCTAAGATTTAATTCTCTTACCATTTGCTTAAGCTTATCTGTCATTTTACCTTCCCCTGTAATTTTAAGCTTTATCTCCCCTCTTCTGGTAGTTGATAATAGTCTATACGCCTCGAGTAAATATTCTATTCCTTTTCTTTCGTCGTGCCTTCCGGCAAAAAGAATCGTTTGCTTGCCGTCTTGCCAGGCTTCTATTTTGGCTCCGTCCGGAGTAAGTTGTGCCGTATTAATTCCGTTGTAAATTACTTCGTAATCAGACGGATAAATACTATCCCAAAAATCTGCGGTTGCTCTGGAGACCGCAATTTTTCCGCCTAAAGCCCCCATTACGGTATTTACATATCCGTCCGTACTCCCATTGGGAATTAGCCATTTATTAAAAGTAACTCTTCTAAGTCTTTGCCCGACCCATAGAGATGCTTGTGTTGGCCAGTCTAAACTCTCGGCTCGGGCATGAAAGGTACCAATAATAGCCGGAATTAACGTTCCGTCTTCTCTTTTTGGCGCTCCCGAGATAATCGTATGAGCGGCGTGTCCTGCCAAAGGCTCGTGCACAATAACAATATCGGGTCTAACTGTTAAAAGAAGCGCTCTGGCGTGCCTTGTGTTAAACGAAACCGAGGTTTCGGAGCTTGTTTTATTTCTTGAAACCCTTACTTTTCTTCCCAACGTATAATCTGCGGCGTTGTCCTGTCCGTCTGAAATATTTGGCCCCAAAAGCCTAACAGAACACCCCTTATCTTCCAAATGAGGTTTTATTTCCGTTATATAGTTTGCTACTCCGTTTGGACTTCTGTCTTGAACTCCCAAAACATATGGCGTATGTATTAAAATCTTAAGCCCTGAATCTCTTTCAGCCATAAATAAAAGCAAGCAATTATACCACAGATTAAAGCTATTGACATAACAGCCCCCTGCTGGTATTATATTGCTTACCTAAGATAGTGGGCATAAAAATAAGTCCCGCCGAGGCACAGTTTAGATATTAGTTATTAGATACTAGTAATTAGTAAAAAATTGAACTCGCTTAGGCGAGTTTTTTAATACTTGAAAATTTAATCATTGAGAAATTCATTGAAAATTAAATAATATGTCAAACGAAAATACAAAAACCAGCCTCGCCAAAGACGACGAGTCTAGGCGGGTATCAACAAAAAGGGCTAAAAAGATTAATATAGTAAGCGAGCTTTCCGAAAAATTCGCGAAAGCTAAGGCTATTATCTTTACCAACTATCAGGGACTCACCCACAAGCAGCTGGAAAGCCTAAAAAAGGGCATTAAGCCTCTTGACGGCGAATTTGTCGTTGCAAAAAACACTCTTGTTTTAAAAAGCCTTGAAAAAGCGAGTATTAAAATTGACGATCCGGCCTCTTTGGACGGCCCGACAGGCACAATGTTTTTGTACGGAGATATCGTTGAGCCCTTGAAAAAACTTGCCAAAATCATCAAAGAATTTAATCTCCCAACAGTTAAATTTGGCATTCTGGATAATCAAGCGCTAACAAGTGAGCAAGTGCTAAGGTTAGCCACGCTCCCCCCCCGCGACACGCTTATTTCGCAATTTGTCGGCGGCATGAAAGCGCCGCTTTACGGATTACACAGAGCTTTAAATTGGAATATTCAGAAATTGGTCTTGACACTAAAAGCAGTAGAAACAAAAAAGAATTCTTGAAGTTAGAAGTTGGATGTCCTTGATCTTGATCCCGATTTAATCGGGATTGAATATTTGAAATCTTGAAATCAAAGAATCGATTCGTCAGCCGACGGTTCAAGTTCAAAAAAATCCCTGCCCGCATTGCTACGCAAAGCGTTGCAGGCGGGTAATATCCCACTTCAAAAATTCTAAACAGGGGGTGAAAATCAATGAGTAAATTAAATAAAGACGAATTAATAAAAGCAGTTGAAGGAATGTCCGTTCTTGAGCTTTCCGAGCTTGTAAAAGCTTTGGAGGAGAGGTTTGGAGTAAGCGCTCAGGCCTTTGCCGCCCCTTCGACAAACTTAGGACAAGCAACTGAAGGAACCGAAGGCGATGAACCTGCAGAACCGGAACAAACAGTATTTAACGTTGTTGTTGCTAGTTCGGGTGCAAATAAAATAAGCGTAATCAAGGCTTTAAGAGAATTAGTTCCAACATTGGGACTTAAAGAAGCAAAAGATTTGGTAGATGCCGCACCAAAAGAAGTAATGACAGCAGTCAATAAAAAAACAGCAGAGGAGGCCAAGACTAAACTTACCCAAGCTGGGGCTACGGTTGAGCTTAAATAAAGCTACAGCCTGCCCCGCTTAATCGCTCTTTGAGCCGTGAACGAATAGTTCTGACCAGCCCGCAAATGCTACGCATAGCGTTGCTGGCGGGAAAGGTGAAAAGCAAGATTGCGTGGGGTCGAGTTAAAATAACGAATATAGAGTATTTTGTATAGCGATTTTAGTATAATCCCTCATCGAATTGATGAGGGATTTTGCTTTATAGCAAATACAGCCTGTTTTGTTATAATATAGGACTTATGAATAGAGAAACCTTACACGCTCCTGAACGAAGAGAAAGAATAGATTCTATCTCTTTTGGTTTGTATATTCCCCAAAAAACATTAACAAATAGAGAGATTGAATCTTGGCATATTAGAACTCCGGGGGGAAATCTACTAACAGCAGGGGATATTTTAAAAAGAACCGGTGTTGAAAGAAGACATGTTGCGACAAAATCGGAAACAGTCGAGCAAATGGCACTTATCGCTTTGGAAGAAGCAATGAAAAAGAAAAGAAACGCAGGACTTATTATTGCAACAACCAGCTATCCTGACAGAAATCTTTCGCAATCTCTTGTGAATGCAAAAAATTATTTTCCCTTGCTAAATATTGACATCTATGCCGCTTGCTCGGGTTTTACAAGAGGCCTTTCGTTTATAAAAGCCCACGAAATGGATTTTATGGGGCATTCTGTTTTAATAGTTGCGAGTGAAAAATATTCGGATAAAGTTTTTGACCTTAGAAAAGGAGCAGAAAGTGATCCTTCTTTAGCACAGACAATTTTTTCCGACGGCGCAGTTGCCATACATTTTGTTTACGGTAAGGATTTGAGGATTTTGAGCGCTAAAAATCAAAGGTTGCCCAGTGAACTTGCTGGTTCAATTCGAATGCCAATTGATAGATCAAGGATGAAACCTATATACATAGAAGAACCTGTACCGCAGTCCCAAAGCGGGAAATTTGAACAAGACGGCAGAACAGTTTATAGAGCAGTTATTGATAATGTTCCAAGACTTATCAGGGAAACAATAAAAGCAGCGCGCTTACGAGAAGGCGACATTAAGCTTGTTATTCCCCATCAGGGAAGCGGTCACATAGTCGAAGGCTTGCAGGACCGTTTGCCAAATTTAAATGTTTTTAGAGATGTTTCTGATGGAAACTTTTCCTCCGCCTCCATTCCAAAAGCGCTTTACAAAGCAAGAGAAGAAGGTTTAATTCACAGAGGAGATAAAGTTGTTTTAGCCGGTTTTGGCGCAGGGCTTTTCGCCTCTGTGGTTGTTGTTGAATTTCACTAATAACTTTACACTGCCGACTGTTTAGCTATTTGACCATTTAGCTATTCAGCTATTTTTCCCCTTGACCCCACTAATTTTAGCATTCGCCTTACCTACTATCCGTAGCGCGGCTTATGCTGCAATTTTAGAGGGGTCTTCGTAGTAAATTGTTAATTTACTACTTGACAAGTTTGTTACATTTTGTTACTTTACACATAGTTAACAATCACATTCATATACTATTGAGGCTATGATTAATCAAAATATATCAATCAACAACCTACCCGATCTTCTTACAGTCAGAGAAGTTGCGCAGATTTTAAGAGTCTCCCCTCTTACAATCAAGAGATGGGGCAAAAGAGGCAAACTGCCGGCTATTAGAATCAATTCCAGAGGCGACAGAAGATACAAAAAAGAAGCTGTTTTGTGGCTCCTAGGCATCCAAGCAAAAGAAGAGTAGTCCTCTCCCGCTCCGCGGGAAATTTCTAATTACAAATTTCTAATTTCTAATAAATGCTCCAATTATTTAATTGTTAAATTGCTTCATTGCTAAATTCATTGTAAATTGAAAATTGAAAACTTCAGCTCCTCTGATCCCGTATCGTTAAGATTAATTCTTATGAGGGTTTATTATTTTACGAAGTCTTTACCTAGAACGACCAATATGTCCGCTGTGGGCTTTGATTCTCCCGAAGGTACGCTTGATACCACTTTTCCGCCCAAAAGCGCGGCGAGCTGAGAAGCAGTTTGAGACTGCGTTCCGGAAAGATCAATAATAACAGTGTTTTGGTAATCTTTTTTTGCCGCATTTGATTTATCCGCAACTTCAATATTAGATATTTTTCCTTTTATTTTCGCCTCTGCAGAATTTGTTAAACCGATTGTTGCGGTTCCGTTATAAAGTACAACTTTTACAGGCTCTGTTGCCTGCTGCGAAGCAGAACGTGAAGCAGAGTTGGTTGGTAATTGATTTTGACCGATATTTACCGGCGCGACGTCAATAATTTTATTTAAACTTGGCCTGTAAAGTATTGCCTTTTTTGCAGCCGAATAAATTAAAACCTTGTCTCCGTTTTCAGCTTTTGCAAAAAAAGGCTGGTCAGCTAGTTTAGTTTTATCTGATACCGTTGCAACGGTGGGATTTTCGTTGGCCGGAAGCTCTATTAATTTTCCAACCGCCTGAGTAAGCTTCTTGCTTTCATCATTTACCGATACTGTTGAATTTTGCAGTAAGTTTTTGGTTTTTTGATACTGGTTGTAAAAATACAATGAAGGCAAAGCTACTAAGACCAGCAGAATAATTACAATTATTATCCAAAAGGCACTATTTTTAACAAAACCTTCTTCAATTCTTACCTCCGCTTCTTTTAGAAGAGGGGCAGTTTTTTTCATAGCATAATCATCATAAAGAATTGATTTAACCATTGTCAACAGGATTGATTGCTTTTTATCTTTCGTGTAAAGTAAATATGGGGAATGAAAAAAAAATTAGTTCTTTTTTTATTATTTTTTACAGTTGTAGGTTCTTTTTATAAACCTGCCCAAGGGTTTGCTTCTGAATTTTCAACCGCTTATGTAAAGCTTGACAGGTTAAAGGCAAACACCAGCCTTTCGGGAACAGTCTGCGCAACTCCCTCCTCCAGCGGAGCAGGTACGGAAGCAAAAATTGAAATAGGTTTCCCAAGTGGGTTTACTATCTCAACAAGTACCAGCAACTGGACTACTAATACAAGCAATTTGCCATCGGGCGCAACTGCCTGGCCGGGAATTGGTTCAACCGCAACAAGCGTTTCAGGACAGGGAGTTATTTTTGCAAGCACAGATTTAACTTCTTCCAGTTTGTATTGTTTTAACTTTGTCTCTTCCTTATCTTCTACAGGCTCTGCCGGAAACGACAAAACAGGCACGATAAGCACTAAAACATCGGCCGGATCAACAATAGATTTAACAACTTATTCTCTTTCGATAATTGCAAACGACCAGATAACGATAACAGCAAGCGTCGACCCGCAAGTTTCTAATTTACCAATAACAATTGAATCAACAACTGCCGGAACAACTTTTCCGCAAGATACAACAATTTCTTATAAAATAACTTACGGCTCAACAACAACTGCGGCAATTCCTCTTATAATACAAGCGCAGTGGACCCAAGGGACGATTCAGGCCTCCCCTACGCCCTCTGTTGACATTCTGGATTATGTTGTAGGAAGCGCAAGTAATGCCTATTCTTCAACCACTCCTGTAATTGATACTGTAAATAGAACAATTACCTGGACTATATCTTCTTTTCCAGGAGGAACAACTGGACAGACAGTAACTTTTAGCCTTAAAACCAATAGTTCTTATACGGGCACAAGTACGGTAAGTTTTAGGGTTTTGGCAAGATCAACTTCCGGAGCAACAGTTACTGCGGACCAAACCGTAACCCAAAATTATCTGTATAGCGCACCCGCTGCTACACCTACACCGACACCAACTGCAACGACTACGACAACTACCACTACAGCCACAACGCCTACTCCAACGCCAACACCCGAAGCTTTATCTTTTTCCGACGTATCAGTACGCTCCCTCTCCCAGTCCGAAGCCCAAATTTATGTAGAAACCAATAAGAAATCAACCTTAACAATTGATTATGGGCCTTCTTTAGATAAACTGCTTACAACTATTAAAACCGCTTCTTTAAAAACCCAAGAATTAATAACTTTACCCGACCTTACGCCGGACACTTCATACTATTTTAGAATTACAGCTAAAGATGATACCGGAAATATAGTTAAGTCTGATATTTTTACTTTTAGGACAGCGCTTACTTCCGACATTCTAAAAGTGGATACGCAAACTCTTGTTGTAGTAAGCAACAATAATATTTTAGTAACCCCCACAACTAAAGCTGAAATAACCAGTCGACAAAACAAAAATATAATTGTAATTCCTGTATCAACTATTTTTACCGTTAAGTTTTATCTTGCAAAAAATGTTCCTTTAAAAGTAGCGCAGCTTATTGTAAGAAATAAAAACGTTTTAGGGTTTAGCACAATAGATAAAGCAGATGCAAGTTCTGATTACGTAAACTTAGTTGAAGTTGAACCCGGAGTTTATGTTGGAAAACTTAAAAGCTTACCCGCGCCCGGAGTGTACGAAATATACGCAAGGTTAATAGATTTTAATGGCAATATTACCGAACAAAAAATATCCGACTTAATAGTCGCTCAAAAATTTACAATTTTAGAAAAAGGCACAGATAAGCCAATTGAAAATGCAAGAATTTTACTTTATCTTTATAACCGGACAACCAAAGTTTACGAATTAATTTCCCCCCAAAGCTTATCTATAGAAAACCCGTCTTTTTCCAAACCCGACGGAACAGTTAGTTTAGTTTTAATTTTGGGACAATATAAAGCGGAAATTTCTGCGATCCATTACGTTGAAAGCCTCTGATTCTATGATAGAATAGGGG
>CAYIOB010000005.1:0-27187 GCA_964364925.1 uncultured Gammaproteobacteria bacterium | reverse complement strand
ATATCGGCTTAATCGGCGGAAGCGCCATACCAAAACCCGGAGAAATTTCCCTGGCCCATCGCGGCGTTTTATTTTTGGATGAATTTCCCGAATTTCCAAGACAGGTTTTGGAGGCTTTAAGACAACCGAAGGAAGACGGTTTTGTCACTATTTCCAGAGCCCAAGGCAGAATAACCTTTCCTTCCAAATTTATGTTGGTTTCCGCTCAAAATCCGTGCCCATGCGGATTTTTGGGAGACAAAACTCACGCCTGCCACTGCACCGCCTCACAAATTTTGCGCTATCAAAAAAGGGTTTCTGGTCCAATGTTAGATAGAATTGACATTCATTTGGAAGTTCCTGCTGTTAAAGTTGAGAAGCTTACTTCTGATGACAAAACAATTAAAAGAGAAACCTCCGCCCAAATTAGAAAACGAGTGCAAAAAGCACGGAATATTCAGCTCAAACGTTTTAAAAATACAAAAATTTCTTCCAATGCCGAAATGACCAATAGAGATATTAAAAAATCCTGCGAATTATCCGAAGAATGTTTATCGCTTTTACGCATGGCTGTAACCCGCATGAATTTATCCGCCAGAAGCTATCACCGGATTATCAAACTGGCAAGGACAATTGCGGATTTGGAAGAAGAAAAAAATATTAAACCAACGCATATTGCAGAGGCGCTGCAATACCGCCCAAGGCTCGAACCTATATTTTAACCGCAAAAAATCTTAAAGAGGAGTTATTGGAGGATGGGATTATCTTTTACAAATTTTATTTGTTTCCATTTTTTCCCAAAACCAAAAACAGAGTCGGCATCGGACTTATAGACTGCCCACAGAACGAGAGCGTAGATTATGTGTTCATCCAAAAGAGGGTTATTTTGGGAAGGAACCAAAGCAAGCCACATAAGAAGAAAAAACAGGCTTCCGGAATATGTTGCAATTCTAATACCAACTCCTAAAAGAAGCGAAAGCCCTATCAGCAGTAAGCCTGACATAAAAAGCAGATCTACGAATTGATTACCGGCAAGAGTTTGAAAATATTGACCAAACATACCCGTTGCGCCGAATTTTAAAAATCCGTAGGTAGGAGAGGCTCCAACAAGCCAGGATTTATCAGGAGTCGTAGCAAATCCAAGACCAAAAAGTTTATCAAAAAACGCCCAAAGCAAAATAAATCCGAGCGCTATACGAAGAAGAGCCATAACTTGCTGATAACTAACTCTCATAATTTAACGATATACCCTTAAAAACCTGTTGTCAACCCCGACATTCCCGATTAAATCGGGATTCCAATCGGGGCCAAGCATTGTTTTAATTAAAGCTGTTTTCACAAAAAAACCCAGCGCAATCGTGAAAACGGCGCCCCTAATAATCACCGACCGTGGGGTTATGCTAAAATAAACTAATGAACCGCGGACTAACTTCCCAGGAAGCCGGCGAAAAATTATTGCAGTTTGGAAAAAACGAAATAGAAACCAAAAAAAACTATAGCGGCTTGTCCATTTTTTTATCTCAATTTCCAACTTTTATAAACGGCATCCTTTTTGCAGGAGGATTGTTTTCCTTTCTGATAGGAAACCTGGTTGATGCTTTTTTCATAGCTTCAATTCTTATACTAAGCGCTGTTTTTGGTTTTTTTCAGGAATATAATGCAGAAAAATCCCTTGAAAAACTCAAAAGTTATATTAAACCTCTTTCAAGAGTTATCAGAAACGGCAAAGAAATAGAAATGCCAAGTTCTGAAATTGTTCCCGGAGACATAGTTTTGTTAAATGAAGGCGAGCACATTCCGGCAGACGGAAAAATAATATTGTCCCGCCATCTTGAAATTGACGAGTCCGTATTAACAGGCGAATCTATTCCTGTTGCGAAAAACGATAAGGATCAAGGCTTTTCAGGTACACTTGTATCTAAAGGCCGCGGACGCATGCTTGTGGAAAATACCGGCATGAATACCCGCTTTGGGAAAATAGCAGGTACACTTTCTTCTATTGAGACCGATAAGACCCCTTTGCAAAAAAACCTTTCGGTCTTAGGAAAAATAATTTCGGCAGTGGCGATAATTATTGCTTTTTCCTTAATTCCTATTGGACTATCTCAAAATAGAAACTTCTTTGATTTAATACTTTTGTCAGTAAGCGCTGCTGTTTCGGCTATTCCGGAGGGCCTTCCGGCCGTTATTACAATTGCCCTTGCAATCGGAACAAAAAGAATGGCCAGGAAAAACGCGATTGTCAGAAAAATGTCTGCTGTTGAAACTTTAGGAGCCGTTCAGGTAATTCTGTCGGATAAAACAGGTACTCTTACAAAAAACGAAATGACAGTAAAAGAGTTTTTTCTTAACAAAAGAGAGAATATCGATTTTCTGTTAAAAGCATGTGTTATCGGAAACACCGCTTCTTTGATTCAAAAAGGGGAACAGGGAAAATTTGAAGCCATAGGAGACAAAACAGACGGAGCATTGCTTACGTGGGCAAAAAGCAAAGTGGAAAATCTGAATTTATTAACAGACGGAGGGAAAGTTATAGACGAATTTGTTTTTGACCCCGAGACTAAACTTATTACAAGCATTTGGGAAGAAAACAACCTGCCTCGCGACAAGGCGGGTAAAAGATATGTTTTTGTCAGAGGAGCACCGGAAAAAATTCTGGAAAAAAGCACGCTGGAACCTGAAGAGAAAGAAAAAATTGAAAAAGAGTTTGAAACTTTTGCAAAAAAAGGTTTTCGGGTAATTGGCTTCGGGTTTAAAAATCAGGAAGATAAACAAGTTAAAGAAAGGCAGCATCTTGAAACAAATATTGAATTTTTAGGCTTTGTAGGCATATACGATCCGCCAAGAGATGAAGCGATTGAGGCAATAAAAAACGCCAAGCAAGCCGGGATTAGAACCGTTATGGTAACAGGCGACAACGAACTGACCGCTTTAACAATAGCAAAAGAGATTGGCTTAATTGAAAAAGATGAAGACGTAATAACAGGCGAGGAGCTTGATAAAATGTCCGATGAAGATTTGGAAAAAATAATTTTAAAAACAAGTGTTTTTGCCAGGACAAGACCCGAAGACAAATTGCGGCTGGTAACTGTTTTTAAAAAAATGGGCTATGTTGTAGGCGTTACAGGAGACGGGGTGAATGACGCTCTGGCATTAAAAAGGGCAGACGTTGGAATTGCAATGGGCGAAACGGGAACAGACGTTGCCAAAGAAGCTGCCGATATAGTTTTGGCGGATGATAATTATTCAACCCTTATTAAAGCTGTTTTAGAAGGGCGGACAATTTACAATAATATTTTAAAATCTATCACCTACCTTTTATCAAGCAACCTTTCGGAAATTTCTTTAATTTTCTTTGCTGCGCTTTTAAATATGCCAAACCCGCTTATTCCAACCCAAATTCTTTGGATAAATTTAATAACCGACGGCCTGCCGGCTTTAGCATTGGCAAGCGACAACAGAGACAGAAGCATTCTTAAAGAAAAACCCAGGAATCCAAAACAGCAGATACTAACAGGCAAAAGACTTGGTTTTATACTGACTGTGGGCTTTTCTTTATCCGCCGTTTTACTGATTGTTTTTTCTTTTCTTTTACAGGATAGGAGTGAAACGTTTTCCAGAACAATTATTTTTAATCTCTTAATTTTCTCCCATATGGCGCTGGCATTCTTAGTAAGAGGCGGCTCCATTTTAAAGTTTAATAAGCTGCTCTTTTTCTCGGTATTTTTTACTATTGCTTTGCAGTTAATAATTACCACCGTTCCTTCTTTTCAACACATTTTTAAGTTAGGCCTTGAGTAAAAGCGTATAATCTTTATATGGAAAATATAAGTTGGCACGGACATGCAGGTTTTTCTTTTGTTGATGAAAAAGGCAACAGGATTTATTATGTTGACCCGTTCGACTTAAAAGGGAAAAGTCTTCAGAAAGCAGATATTATTTTTATAACCCACGCGCATTACGACCACTTTTCCCAAACAGACATTCAAAAAATAATAAAAGACGATACGGTGATGATTGCCCCGCCTGATATTTTGGAAAAAGTGGACATTTCCCAAAACAGAAAATTAGGGGTTGAACCCCTAAAAGACTACGAAATTAAAGGTTTTAAATTCCAAACAATTCCCGCTTACAATAACCATCCCGACAAACTTAATTTTCATCCAAAAAACAATAACTGGGTGGGATATATTTTTAATTTGAATGATAAAAAAATATATCATGCAGGCGATACGGATTTTATAGAAGACATGAGGCGCTTGAAAAGTTTGAATTTGGACATTGCAATGCTTCCAATCGGCGGAACTTACACTATGGACGTTAATGAGGCTGCCCAAGCCGCCAATACAATTTGTGCCAAAATAACAATTCCAATGCATTACAAAAATTTATTAAAAGAAAGCTCGAAAGACGCCGAACAAAAATTCAAAAAACTGGTTACCAATTCTAAAGTCGTAATCCTCGAAGAGCTGATATAAAGATTTAAGATTTATCCCGATTAAATCGGGTTTTAGGACTTAAGAATTACGAACGTTTTGAGGGGTTTGCCTGCGGTGCCTAGAGTAAACAACCGTTGCAACAACACCTATGGCGGCTAGTCCGGCAAGCGAATCTTTCGGAGCATCGTTAAAAGCACCTTCAATATATAAACCGGCTCCGCCCAATACAATAAGCCTACTTACAAAACTGAACAATCTGTTCTGCTGTAAAACTACTTCCTGCCCCAAGGCAGAGTCATTTCCATTTGCTTCGTAATTATTCATCGACTGCGGGATTATATTATGTTTTGAATTTTCTGTCAAGAAGGGCACGGAGTTATTTGGTGCTTCTTTTTGTTTTTCTAATTGATATCATATGTCTAATGGTGCTCGAATTTATCTTGAGAATGTTTGCAATCTCTTCGGAGTTAGCGCCATTTATAACAAGCTGAAGTATTAATAGTTTCTTAATGTCTTCCAAAAGTTGATGTGTTTTTTTATCCATAGCGCTATTGCCTCTTTCTTAATTTTCGTTATACGCTTTTACGGCTAAAAAGTCAAATTAAAGAAGTTTTTCTTGTTTGGTTTGTTTTGGTCCGCCAGCCGGCGGATTAATTTTTAAATGAGCATATGCGGCCGGAGTTGCGACGCGGCCGCGTGTTGTTTTTTTAAGAAACCCGATTTGCAATAAATAAGGCTCCACCACTTCTTCGATTGTGCCTATGTCCTCTGAAATTGTTGAAGCAATTGTCTCTATTCCCACCGGCCCGCCTGCGTGTTTTTCAATAATCGCTTTTAAATACCTGACGTCAGATGAATCAAGGCCGACCTCATCAACTTCCAGCATATCCAATGCCTCTTTGATTAAGTTAAGGGTTAGTTTTCCTTCTGCTTTTACCTGCACAAAATCCCTGGCTCTTTTTAAAAGTTTAAGCGCGATTCTTGGAGTACCTCTTGCTCTTTTGGCAATTTCCAAAACAGAATCTCTATCTATCGGCACCTTTAATTTGGAAGCCGCTCTTTCGATTATTTCTTCCAAATCTTTGGGATCGTAAAAAGAAAGCCGGTGCACAACTCCAAATCTGTCACGCAATGGTGCAGATAAAAGTCCAATTCTAGTTGTTGCGCCGATGATTGTAAATTGAGGCAAATCTAAGCGAAGCGTTCGAGCGCTAGGTCCTTTGCCAATGATTATATCCAGTGCATAATCTTCCATTGCCGGATATAAAGTTTCCTCAACCACTTTATTTAATCTGTGAATCTCATCGATAAACAAAATATCCCCTTTTTCCAGATTGGTTAAGATTGAAGCCAAATCCCCTGCTCTTTCAATGGCGGGGCCGGAAGTAACCCGAATATTGCTACCCATTTCTTTGGCTATAAGGTGAGAAAGAGTTGTTTTGCCTAAGCCCGGAGGCCCGTAAAGCAAAATATGTTCAATAGCTTCGTTTCTTTTTTTAGCCGCGGTGATACCGATTCTTATGGATTCCTTGACTTTTTTTTGTCCGTAAAACTCTTTCCAATCCTTGGCCCGCAAAGAAGTAAATAAAACCTCTTCTTCAGGATTTTCTTCGGATTCTACTTTTATCTTATTTTTTGTTTTATCTTCAGACATATGTTATCTATTTACCATTTACTATTTACTATTTACTATTTACTATTTACGGAACTAATGGTCACTGGTAAATCGTCTATCGTCAATGCGCCTGTTTTCCAAGGCGCTTAAGAGCCAGTTTAATTTTCTCATCCAAACTTAATCCTTGAGTTTTTATTTCCCTAACAGCTTTCTGGGCTTCACTTACCGAAAAACCGAAATTTTTAAGAGCCTGAACAACTTCCGCGTTTTCCAGCAAATCCTTGCCTGATAAATCCAAGTCATTGCCCGCTCCCATTTTATTTTTAAGCTCAATGATAATTTTCTGGGCATTTTTTGTGCCTAAGCGCGGAACCGAAGTAAAAAATGATACATCGCCTTTAATTATAGCCTCGATTATGTCTTTTCGCTCGCCAAAAGAAAAAATGTTAAGAGCAGTTTTTGGACCAATCCCCGAAACTGTTATTAAAGCTTCGAAAAGCTTTAAGTCTTCGACTTCCAAAAAGCCAAAAAGGGCAAGTTCGTCCTCCCGAACATAAGTAAAAGTAAAAAATTTAATTTTATCGTCCTTGGAAAGTTTTGAATAAATAGCGTCCGATATTAAAACTTTGTAGCCAACTCCGTTAACATCAATGTAAACAAAAGGTCTATCCAGAAGTTCAATGCTGCCTTTGAGGAATCCTATCATAATTTAGTTATTAGCCTTTAGCCTCTAGCCTTCAGTTAACTAGTTGCTAGCGGCTAGTTGCTAGTTCCTAGCATTAGAAGGATTATAACACAAGCTATAGTAGTATTTGGTATTTGGTATTTGGTATTTAGAATAATATTCTATCTTTTAATTTGCAATCCAACAAAGAACGTTAAATCCTCATTTTTCTTGAAAATGCGTGCGTTAAGGCAATTGCCAAAGCATCTGTGGTGTCGTCGGGTTTAGGAATTTCTTTTAAGTTGAGCAGGGTTTTTACCATCTGTCCGATTTGGTTTTTCTCCGCTCTGCCGTAACCTGTAATAGCGATTTTAACTTGCAAAGGGGTATAAATATAGTTCTTAAGCTTGTGCTCGGCTCCTGCCAGAAGCACGACGCCGCGCGCCTGACCGACAACAAAAGCGGTTTTGGCGTTGGTATTAAAAAAGAGCTCTTCAATTGCCATTTCTTCCGGCGAATATTGCTTAATTAATTTTGAGATTTCTGTATAAATTACAGCGAGCCTTTTTGAAACTTCCATGGTACTTGGCGTTTGGATACACCCGTAACCTCTAACCTCCAGCTTCGAGTTTCCAGCTTCCGCAACCACTCCCCATCCGCATCTTGCAATCCCCGGGTCAATGCCTAATATGACCATAATTCTACCCATTATAGCACTCAAATTAATTCTTGTAATGTAGCTTAGCTTCCTGTAGAATAGTATCTTAATGAAAAGGTATAAATTAGCCGTTGAAAAAAGAAAAATTCTTGGCAAACAAATTAAAAAATTAAGGAAAGAGGGTATTTTGCCCGGAAACATCTTTGGCAAAAATATAAAATCCACATCGGTTCAGGTTCCGTTAAAGGAATTTAGCGCCGTTTACAAAGAAACCGGAGAAACAGGGCTCGTTGACTTGGAACTGGATGGAAAAATAATCCCTGTTCTTATTCAAAATCTTCAATCAGACTACAAAAACAATATTTTGCACGCCAACTTCTACCAAGTAAACCTTAAAGAAAAAGTTAAAGCCGCCATACCTTTGGAAATTATCGGAGAACCAACAGCCGTATCTGAAAAGCTCGGACTTTTGATAAATATTTTATCCGAAGTCGAAGTCGAAGCCTTACCGGAAGATTTACCTGAAAATATTCAGGTTAACGTTGAGCATTTGGCGGCAGTTGATGACCAAATTACAGTCGCCGACCTTAAGATACCCGCCGGAGTTGAAATTTTAACCGATGCAACGCAGGTTGTGGCAAAGATTGACGAATTGGTCAGTAAAGAAGCTCAAGAATTGGCTGCCGAAGAAGCCGCAGCGGCCGAAGCGGCTAAAGCGGAAGCCGGAGCGGCTGAAGGTGCCGAAGGCGCACCTGCAGAAGGAGAAACTCCCGCCGAAGGCGAAGAAAAACCAAGCGAAGCCCCGTCAAACGCGGCTCTGGCCGAGTCTGACTCGGTGAAAGAAAAACCGGCAGATAAAGCTCCTAAAGAATAACTACTTATTGCTTAATTCTCTTTGCAGTTTTAACGCTTCCTCGTAGTTTGGGTCAATAAATAAAGTTTTTTGCAAATATTGGTTTGCAGATTTAAAATTCCCCAACTGAAACTCTCTAACCGCTATTTGAAAATAAACCTCTTTGTAGTTTTTGTATTTATCGGAAAATGATTTCCAAATGTTTATTTCGTGAATTAATTTTTGCCGTTGAGCTTGAATTTGTTGATTTTTAACAAAATTTCTCTGCAAATCAACTGCTGTAAATAAGATAAAAACAAAAATTACGGCAAAAATAAAAACAATTGTCATTTTTTTAAGAATTTTTAAAACGTGAGGAAAATCTTTATTTTCGGTAATTCTTCGGTAAATCCTCGGGAATTGTGGTTTTTTTAACTTTTTTATTTTTACTTTACTCATGTTTTGGTTCACCCTTCCGTAGTTTTAACGGAGGAAGGCCAGTTATTGATAATCAAATATCCTTCCCCGCCCAATAGTCTATATATTTCCTCCGTGACAAAAGGCATAAAAGGGTGAAGAAGCTTGAGAAGAATTAAGAATAAAGAATTAAGAATTATGAATGATTGCTCATCAATTCTGTTTTTGACGTCTTCGATATAAACGTCGGCAAATTCATGCCAAGCAAAATCATATAGGTTTTGTGCGGCATGGTTAAAATCATATTTTTCCAAAAGTCTGGTAACCTCCCCAGCCAGTTTTTCAGTCTTTTCCACCATCTTCTTGTCATTTTCGTTAATTGCTAAATTGTTTAATTGTTGAATTGTTAAATTTTGACTTTTGACTTTTGACTTTTGACTTCGCTTTGTCTCAACAAAGCGCCCCATATTCCATAATTTATTGGTAAAGTTGCGCATTGCCTGAAGCTTTGGGTAAGAAAGAGACTGATCGTTCCCCAAGGCTGTTCCGTACACAAGCGCAAACCTAACCGCGTCAGCTCCATAAGTATCCGCAAGCTCTAACGGATTTATTGCATTACCCTTGCTTTTACTCATTTTTTTGCCTAAAGGGTCGTTTACCAGGCCGTGCAGGACAATAGTCTCAAAAGGCACTTTTTTTGTCTCGTAAATCCCGAGCATTACCATCCTGGCTACCCAAAACCTTAAAATGTCATAACCTGTTTCCATAACAGTGGTTGGATAAAATGTATCATAATCCCCTTGCTGGCTTGCCCTGAGCACAGCGAAGGGCCATTGTCCTGAAGAAAACCACGTATCAAATGCGTCTTCGTCTTGAACTAAATTTTCAGATGAGCATTTTGAGCATGATTTAGGCACAGTTCCTTCTGTAACCGTCCATTCTGAACATGCTTTACATCTCCAGGCAGGAATTCTAATTCCCCACACGATTTGCCTTGAAATATTCCAATCTCTTATATTTTCTAAAAATTGAAAATAAAGTTTTTCCATATTTTTAGGATAAACTTTAATCTTGTCCGATTTTACAATTTCTATTGCCGGCTTTGCCAAGGGCTCCATTTTTATAAACCACTGCTCCAGCGGTAAAGGCTCAATTGGATTTTTACATTTATAGCAAAGTCCGATTCTATGGGTGTAATTTTCGTCAACTTTTTCAATTAATCCTTTTTCCTGCATTTCGGAAACAACGGCCTTTCGCGCCTGTTTTACATAGAGCCCGGCAAACTTACCCGCTTTTTCATTCATTTTTCCATCCAGTCCTATTACCTGGAGCATTGGTAAGTTATGTCTTTTTGCTACTTCGTAATCGTTAAAATCGTGTGCCGGCGTTATTTTTACAACGCCTGTGCCAAACTCGGGATCAACCATTTTGTCCGCAACCACTTTAATTTTTGCTTTACCTAAAACCGTTTCTATGTCTAATTCTTTTCCGATGTATTTTTGGTAACGTTTATCATCGGGGTGAACAGCAACCGCGGTATCGCCGAATTTTGTTTCCGGCCTGGTTGTTGCCAAAACCAAAGATCCATATTTTATGTAATAAAGAGGGTTTTGACGTTCTTCGTAAATTACTTCCAAATCCGAAAAACTGGTCCCGTCAAAAGTACAATAATTTACGAGTCTTTCGGCTCTGTAAATTAATCCGTCATCATGTAATTTTTTAAAAGTTTTATAAACTATTTTTATAATATCCTCATCAAGCGTGAATTTTCTCCTGCTCCAATCAAGTGAAAAACCAAGACGTCTTAGCTGGTTTTCCATAACGGGCCTATTGCTTTGCACAAAATCCCAAATCATTTTATACAAAGTTTCCCGAGAATAATCAAAGCGTGACTTCCCCTCTGTTTGGAGTTTTTTCTCAAAAACAAATTGCGTTTCAAAGCCCGCATGATCTGCTCCGGGAAGCCAGAGGGCTTTAAATCCCTGCATTCGCTTAAAACGGATAAGAATGTCTTCCAAAACATACATTGCGTGGCCAAAATGCAAAGGCGCATTTGCGTTTGGAGGAGGTAAGATTATTGAGTAAGGTTTTCCCTTAGGATTTATCTCTGGGGCAAAATATCCTTTTTTTTCCCATTCTTTGTATATTTTTTCTTCAACATCTTTGTGACTATATACCTTATCCATACACCCTGCACTTTCTTTTTAAAAAAACTTACCTTGCAATACTTCTTATTTTATAGCTTTTTCAAGCTAATGGCTAGTGATGAAAGTGCAGGGTAAATTAAACTTCCGTTAGTTTATAGCCTCTTGTTTTTATTGTTTGTATTTCGTAGTTATTATCCTGGTTTTTTAATTTGTTTCGCACCCTTGCAACTAACTTGTCTATTGCCCAATCCGATACGCCCAACTCTTCTTCCTCCGGCCAAATTATTTCGATAATCTGTTCCCTTTCGCAAATTTTGTCTTTATTTTCTAAAAGATAGTTAAACAATAAATTTTCTTTTTTACTGAATTCATTATTTGTTTCTTTTGCGCTCCCTGTTTTTTCTTTTTGTTTTACAAAATCCGCAAAAAGTTTACTGAAAACATAATTATTTGCGCCTATTATTTTTATAAACCCTGTATTCCAAAGATATATCGATCTTCTTTTTCCCTCTGACAAGATTTTTTCATTATTTACTATTTTTAATAATATTTCTTGCGCGTTTTTATCTAAGCTTTCCCAAAGCTCTTCCGACTGAAGGTTAATTCTTTCATCTTTACTAAGGCCTAGATAAAGTTTTTCTTTTGTTTTTATCGCTTCCTTTTTGTCGTGAAGAAAAATAAGCGCCAGCTGAAGATATTGCGTATAACCATCAACCAATTCAAATAAATAATCTTCAAGATCTTCAGAAAGAGGAACTCCAAAACGTTTTTTATAACTTGTGAGTATTGTTTTTACGTCTTCTGTTTTTGCAGGACTAATATAAATGTTTTTAAAAAATACCGTCCAAGAAGTCTTTGGAAAAGCCGAAGGCATAAGTTTTTTTAAAGGCTGGTAGCTGGTGAAAACAAAAGTAACCTGCTGGTTAGTTGACTTAATCCCTTCCAAATTTGCAAAAAACTCCGGCGTTACCGCGTCTTTCATTCGATCAAATCTTATAAAAAAAATGGTTGGTAAATATCCTTGTTCCGTAATCTTTAGAAGCGAAAGACGAACGCTGTCTATTGTGAAAAATAGATCTTGAAGCTGAATGCTCTCTAAAAATAAATTTCCGATTTGCTCTTTAATTTTTTCATCAATTGGGTACTCCTCTACCGAATCTACAATTCTTTTTAAAGTTAGTGTCCAGAATGGTGCGATTTCGCACTCAACTAAATCATTAAGCTCTATAGGAATAAATAAATGTCTCCTGTAATCCTTTATATAGGTTCCCGGGATGTCTTTATTGTTTAAAAAAAAGCGGAGAAAATTACTTATTCCCACCTTTTTCATTCCTATCAAAACAACTGCGTGTCTGTTTTTTAAGTGCTTGCCGAGTTCCCTTGCTTCTCCCCGGCGAAAAGTAAGGGGATAGTTTGCCTCGATAACGCTGTGTGCCATATTCGTCTTCCTATTGTAATTCCACAAAAACCATTTATCAATAAGGTTTATTGTCAGGTTAGTGTCAGGCAAAAATCCCTTAGTCGTCAAGCCGAGTAAAAACTTCCAGTGTATTATTTATGCATGGCAATAACATTAGAAACATTAGGTAGGGGTTTTCAACCCGATCGCAGACAAGCCACTCACGCTACCAGAGAACTACCAGGCCTGAGGAGATTAGCTTTTTTCATAGGCCCTGATACGTTTGTGCCTTGCGAGAGTAAGCCTGAATATCTTAGAAGAGTCACGCCACAACCCGTTGTTGTTGAAAGAACTTCCACAACCGCACGTCCAAATCAAACTCCAGAAGCTCCAGAAAAATGAAGATTATTTTTTAGCCAAATTTATTAAAATATTTTTATCGCTGTTTAGGCTTCCCGAATAAACTACTCTTCCGTTATTATCTGCTCCGTCACTTGCAGAAACAACTCTAAAGCCGGTCGGATATGTAAGTGAAAAGTCATAAGGATACTGCTCTGTTCCGGGCTGTTTGAAAATGCGCAAATCATAATTTAAAACAGGTAAGGAAACTAAAACCCGGTCGTTAAGCGAGTAATCAAAAGTTATTGTTTGCAGAGAATTAACAGCAATGTTTGTTAAGAATCCGTAGATTGTTTTTCCATTCTGATCACGTTTTTCAATCTCCAGTTTTTTGGGCGGAGAAAAATTTTTGTTTTCGTAAATCTGGGGATTGGTAATCGCATCAACTGTACCTTGAGCTTGCCCGTTTATTTTTACACCTGTTAGCTGTGCTCCTTGCGGCAATATAAATCTCAAATAGTTTTTATAATTTCCTCCCGGCCAAATACCATTTACGTTTGTATTTTTATAAGCAACGGTAATACTTGCGGAAACACTCCCGTTATCATCAATGTTGACAACCTGGGAAACGCTTCTTTTGATAAAATAATTCGCTTTATTAATGCCTAGATTTGCTTCATTAATTCCAAAATAATCATTAACAAGGTTTTTCTCTTGTTTTCTATCATCCCACAGGGACGAAGACCAGCCGTTAACGGTGAAAAGATTTTGGATGCTGGAGTTGTCAAATGCAAATAGAACGTGTTTTTGCGAAATAGAATCCCCAACTGCTTGAGCCAGAGAAAGATAAGAAATATTTTTATTGGTTGCTATGTTATTTTCCATTGCCTGCAACAAAAGCCGTAAAAAATCTTTCTTTTGCGTCGAGCCCGGGAAAAAGTTTTTTTCCGCGTGAGACTGTGTAAGCTGAAAAAGGTTGTCGGAGTTTACGTATTCATTGTATTCCGGAACATAAACCTGGCCCATTGCGGAAAGAATATTTTTAACAAAAGAAACGTCAACCCCAATAACTCCGTTAACCGTCTGTTTTTTTGTTAAGCTAAGGAAACGCGCTGCCGCGGCCGCATCATTAATATAGTCAACGTCAAAATTACTGTCTCTCATGTATAAGTTAACGGACGCAAGATGGCGCCTTATGGCAAATGGCGGCTCCACATGACCCCTTAACTGTCCGTCCGCATCGTAAACGTCATATATCTTAAAAGCCTGAACTTTACCGCTTTTAACGGTAAGAATCCCATATGAACCTATAAATCCCCCTCCGGGCCTTAACTCCATATTGTTTTGAAATAAAACCAAATAAGTTTTCTCATTATTAAAACCAAGTAAATCCGGCCAAACATCTATCGTATTGGAAACAAAATTAATTAAAGGGTCAATTTTTTGCGTAATGTCGGAAAAATTCTGTCCTTGCGCTTTTTCTTTTTCAAAAATCACGATGGCATTTTTCAAATAATTAGACGCATCAATAAAATTGCTCGGAGGCTTAGCATTGCTAGAAAAAGCCAGGGTTAAGGATTTTGACGCATTCAGAAGATAAGTTCCGGCTGTTGAAACATTTTTTCCGGTTTCTATATCACCGGCCAATTTATTAAGGAGGTCTTGTTTTCCAAATAACCGGCTTTCGGCAGATAGTATAACCCACGCATTTTGAGCAAGAGAAAAAGAATTTTTAGCAAAATACACGGATTTTTCGGAATTTTTTAGATCTCCTTTATCCAGCGACGCTTTTGCGTTTTTAAGCGATTCCAGTCCCAGGAACGAAAACCCCAAGGTTGTAATGAGCGGCAGGAACAGAAAAAACACAATGCAAAAAATTAACCAGAAAAATGGTAGAGCTATACTGCTTCCCTGTTTATATGGACTACTAGTTGTAACGACGGACTTTAAAGGCTGTTTTTCTTTAATGTCTACGTCTTTTATTTTATCTTCTAATGCATAGTTCTCACCTAGAAGATAAACGCTCTCCGTTGAAAAAACATAATTTTTTTGATCGGGGTTTTTTTCTTTAACAAAATCTATATGAAGCGCCGGATTTGCTTTTTGCAGCATATGGGCAAGGGAAATCAACGTTACTCCGTGTTTTGGAAATAAATAGAAAAGGTTTTTATTTTCTCCTTCTCCAAAAACAGCTTCGAAAATCCCCGTAACGACATCTTCTAAAAATACAGGATAAGTTACGCTTGTGCCGTCCCCGGGTACGTCAATTTTGTTGTAATTTTGTGCTTGATAAATAAATTTATTAACAACAAGTTTTGTATCGTAAACAATATCCTTACAAAAGATATCGCCGAAAACAGCTGTTTTTGCTTTTTGATAAACATTTGGAATTTCCGCTACAAACTGCTCGTTTATTCTTGAAATATGGGTAGCGAATAAGAATACCGCTCTATCGTATTGAGCTTTTTTTATAAAACTTGGTAAAGAATCTTTTGTGGCATTTGTTTGATCATCAACAACAAAAATGTGTGAATATGTATTGTCCGGAACCGTTGGATTTTTTTTAAAAAACGGGATGTGAACAACATTTTCCGGCGAGGATGGTTTCTTTTGACTGACAAAAATAATCAAGGACTCATCTTTAAGCTGTTCTAAAAGCGCGTCTCCTATTATCCCTATCCTGTCAACAATAAGTATGGGGGTTCCGTCTTTTTTTTCGGATGTTACAAAGGCAGATCTTTTCACAAGAACTATTGTAGAAGCTCTAGAGCAGGTTGTCCAGCGCTAAATTAACCAGTTCGTCTGCCCTCTTGTTTTTTTCCCTTGCGATATGATTCCACTCCAGAGGTAGCCCTAATTGCGCTTGTTTTTCCCTAACCGTAAAGACTAATTCTCTTATGCTTTCCGCTTTAACTTTAAAAATTCCTTTTATTTGGGAGTACACAAGCTGGGAATCTACAAAAAAAGATATCTTTGCGTTTTTTTCTAAATTCTGCTTATTTTCCAAAAGCCAGGAAAGAGCTGCCAGAACAGCTTTGTATTCGGCGGTATTATTTGTTGCCTCTCCAATTCTTTTGCCAATTGCAGCCAATTTGTTGCCTTTATCATCAACTATGTAAACTCCGATTGCCGCAGGCCCCGGATTGCCTCTTGCACCCCCGTCCGTAAAAATAGAAATGTTATTCATTTTTGTGTCTTTTCCAAAAAAATTTTAACAGAATACCTCTTAAAAGCCAATAAGGCAAAACAAGTCCTTCCGAAATTCCGGTAATTACCGCGGAGGCAAGATGTGACCATTCCTTGTCCTTATTGCTTTTTTAGGGTCTGACCAAAACAATCCAAGGATAACTGCAAACATAATTTGTCCCTGCTGGAGTGTTAAAAAATAATGGTCAAAAAGGCCTAGGAAAAAAATAGAAAAAAACAAAACCGGCAATTCAATGTTCGTACTTTTTTCAATTCTCTTATATGTTTTCATTAGGAAATACAGAAATAGAACAAAACCGATAATTCCCGTTTGCGACAAAACTAAAAGATAAATGTTGTGCACCGGCTGAATATACAAAACTTCTCCGTGTTGTTTTTGCACAAAAGGAAGATTAACTAAAAAATTATTTAAGCCGGCTCCGAATATCGGATCTTGCCGAAACATAATTATGGAGTTTTTTATTAAAACCTCCCTTTGAACAACAGCCTGGTCTGAAAAGCTAAATTGAAAAAGGCGAAGGCCTACGGGAAAAGTAAAAATAAAAGTAATAATTATAAAAACCATCAGCAGCAAAATTCTGTTTCTAATTAACAGCAAGTCTATTTTCTTTTTAAAATCCATTCTAGTTTTTTTCCAAAAACTATAGGCGAGTAAGAATAATAACGCGCCGCTCCAGACGATTATTGAAATTCTGCTCATTGTTAAAAAAAGCGCCAAAGATCCAAGGAAGAGAGAGAAAAATACAACTGCGTTTTGCCGTTTAAAAAATTTCTGTTTTGCATAGAAAATGATTAGCGTCATAAAGACAAATAAATATCCGGCAAGAACGTTTGGGTGCGAAAAAGTTGCGTAAGGTCTTAGAAATAATTGTCCGTTTATTGAAGCATTTGCTATACCCGGGGTTTGCGAATTAAAACTTCTTTCACCTAATAAATATAAAATCCCGCCAAGTGAACCTTGGTTAATATATTGGGCAATTGTTAAAAATGATTCAGCTAAAACCCCTGCAATAAAAGTCGAAAATAAAACAAAACTGTTTAGCTTTCTAAAATTTTTCGCGGTATAGGTAAACAAAAAAACATATTCCAAGAGTTTTATAATTCCATAAATTCCAACCGGTGGATTATTTGAGTGAAGTACTCCGGCCAATAAAAACAAAACAATAAAAAACAATATTAACAATTTAACAATATTGCTGCTTGCTAATTTTATTGCGTGCGAAAGGCCACTTGCGCTTACCAGACTCTCTAAAATCCAAGATAAGATAAGACCGGTTATTAATATGTCCGTGAGATACAGCGTGGGGGAGAGGTAGTCCGTTCTTATTCCGTAAACGTAAGAGAAGTTCGGCCAAAAGTGTTTACCAAACTGAGTTGGTAAAAACAATACCAGGAGATAAAAAAATATTGCAGAGGGATTAATTTTTTGGTTTAACGACCAAGACTCTGTCTTTTCCCTCCCCAATAGATTCGGAAACAACTTCTTGATCATTTTGCAAAAGCATATGCACAACCCTTCTTTCCCAGGATTTTAAATCTGAAAGATATATCTCTTTGTTTTCAGATAAAGCTCTTCCCTTTGTTTCAGCGGCAAGATTTTTTAACCATTCTTCTCTTTTTTTCTTATATTCTCCAACCTCGATTGAAACCCTTTTAAATTCACCAAGTTTACGAGCCAAACACAAAGACAAAATAAGCTGCAAAGATTCAAGGGTATCGCCGTGGTAGCCGATAACAATTCCGCTGTCTTCCGTGTTAAGATTTATTTCAATCGCCTCTTCTGTTTGCTTAACTTCAAAATCTCCTTGTATTTCAAGAAGTTTTAAAAGCTCTTCTGTCGTGTCTTGTACGATTTTACTTTGTTTTTTGTCCATATATTTTATTTTTCCACTCTTCCAGTCCGCCTAACCCCGAAACTCTGTATTGCTGCATGATACCAAAAATCGTAAAAGTGTTCCAGTATAAAGATAAACCAACGGGAAATGTGTAAGAGAAAAAGCCAATCATAATTGGGAAGATATACATCGCCTGTGATTGAAAAACAGAAGCAAAATCATCATTTTTTTTCTTCTCGTCTTTTTTTACCAGCCCCTCCTGAACTTTGGGTTTACTAAACATCATTTTTGACTGTATAAATTGAAACAGCGCGGTAAGGAGGGGAACTATTAAGATGATTGGCCCAACGCTTGTAATAATCTGGGAAGGGTTACTTCCCAGGGAAACGCCAAAAAAATTTGGATCCCATTGTTTGGTAAGTTTTAAAGCGTCAAAATAAACAATTTTATTAATTACATTAGGCCCCAATTGAGCTATTTGCTGCAAAGCCGAATATAACCCCCAAATGATTGGAAGCTGAATAATAACAGGCAGGCAGCCGGCAGCCGGATTTACGCCGTGCTCTTTGTATAATCTCATTGTTTCCTGCTGGAGGGTTTTTGAATCTCCTTTGTGTCTATTCTTAAGATTTGTAATGTGCGGGTTTAAGTCCTGCATTTTCTTTGAAGCTTTAAGCTGAGATGCGGTTAGAGGATACAAAATAAAACGGATGATTATTGTCAATATTATAATTGAAAAACCCAAAGCAAAAGGGAAGTTAACAAAAATTAACCCTTTGTAAACCGCCACTAAAACGTTAATTATCGGCCAGACAAGAATAGTATTAAAAATTGAAGGATCTGCCATAATTTATGCAATTCTATAGAACGGCTGACATTTTAAAAGACGTATCAGTGAAAGCCGGGTGCCTTTTAAAACACCTTTTTCTTTAATTGAAATTTTTGCGTATTCCGAGCAAGTTGGCGAAAACCTGCAGCAATCATTAACGCCAACAATACTTTTAATAATATAAGAAAAAACGTTTTTATAAAAGTCTATAAAAAATAAAATAGTTTTTTTCATTTTAATAATTTCCGTTTTCCCAATTCTGCCAAAGTTAACCCGCAAATTTCTTTTGTTGTTTTGCCCAGTATATTTTTTTTTAATATAAACAGCATATCATAGCCGGGTTTTATTTTGTCAAAATTATCTTCAATACAAACCCTTATTTGTCTTTTAATCCTATTTCTTGCCGTTGCTCTTTTGTCAATTTTTTTTGAGACTACAAAACCAAACCTGTTAAAAGATTTTTCATTTTTTGCAAGTCTTAAAACAAAAAATGGGGAAGTATAAAGATCTCCCTTATTAAACTTCGTTTCTTTTAGCAAACGGTATTTTTTCTTAAGCATTAATAACCGCCTAAACAGTAAGGCTTTTTCTTTTCTTTGTTCTTCTGTTTTTTAAAACTTTTTGTCCGCCATGGGTTTTTGATCTTTCAAAAAATCCGTGTTTTCGTTTCCTTTTTATTTTTTTAAGCTTTATTGATTTTTCCATTTATTAAGTATAGCAAATTGTGATTGTTTTGAAAAGCATTAAGCGTGTAAATCAAAAGAGACCCATTTATATACACTTCTTCATATTGACAAAAAGTTATCCACATTATTAAACTGCTCTTTACCACTATGGAAGAAAATAAAAAACTTTGGAGTAAAGTTTTAGGAGAAATTGAGCTCGAAGTATCAAAAGCAAATTTTTTAACGCTTTTTAAAAGAACCTCGCTTTTATCCTTGGATGGAGACTCCCTAACTATTGCTGCCCCATCGGTTATGATTATTGACCTTTTGCAAAGGAGATTTTATGACGTTATTAAAAATTCCGTTGATAAGCATGTTGGGGTAAATTCAAAAATAATCTTTGTTCCAAAAATTTTAGCGCCGGAAGAAAGAGCGGAAAAAAACGGCCCTCTTTTTGACGAAAGCGAAAAACCTCCGACAATTATCGGGCACTTGCCGCGGGTAAGGCCGGACTACACTTTTGAAAATCTGGCTGTTGCTTCAAGCAACCAATTAGCTTTTGTCAGCGCGTCAACCGTTGCTAAAAAACCAGGCATTGCATATAACCCACTTTTTATTTATGGACCGACCGGAGTAGGAAAAACGCATCTAATGCAGGCTATTGCAAACGAGGTTTATCAAAAAAACCCAAACAAAAAAATAGTTTACACGACAAGCGAGGAATTCACAAACGAAGTGGTAGACGCAATAAGGACTAACAGTACGGCTCTAATGAAGAAAAGGTTCAGGAATATTGATCTTTTAATAATCGACGACATTCAGTTTATTGCGGGAAAAGAAAAGGTTCAGGAAGAGCTTTTTCATACTTTTAATATTTTGGTTGACAATCTGGCGCAAATCGTTCTTTCTTCGGACAGACCCCCCTCCGAAATTAAAAAGGTTGAAAAAAGACTTTTATCGAGATTTTCCGGCGGGTTAACCGTTGACATAGACACGCCTGATTTTGAATTAAGAACGGCAATCTTATTAATTAAGGCAAAAAAATACGGGTTTGATTTGCCAATAGAAGTTGCTAAGACGATTGCCGAAAAATCTCAAGACGCCAGAAGCCTTGAGGGGGTCTTGCTAAGAATGGCAACAGAGGCCGAAACAAGGGGGATTAATATAACCGGAGATCTGGTGCAGTCGGTTTTAAAAAGCACCCATCAAGAAGATAGAGGGGTTTTCCACCCGGACGACGTTATTAACAATATTTGCGCTTATTATAAAATCAAACCTACCCAAATAAAAAGCGCTAAAAGAGATGCCTCTCTGGTTAGGGCCAGACAAGTGGCAATGTATATTCTTAAAAAAGACCTTGGCTTAACTTTTGTTGAAATTGGCAATATCTTGGGAGGCAGGGATCATACAACCGTTATACACGGCGTGACAAAAGTGGAAAAGATGGTTGATGACGGCGGTTTTTCTCAGGAGCTTTTGGGGATAAAAAATTATGATGGGGGAAAACTTGCGGGTTATTAAGTTTTTGCAATTTTACACTTTTTCTAAACATTGTTATACACATTTTATAAACACTTTTTTTAGCCGTGTCGCCTTGCTTTTTTCCACTTTTCCAGGTACACTACTACAACAACAAGTATATATATTATGAAAGCCACTTTTCTTACGGAAAACCTACAGAAATGTTTATCTTTTTTAAATCATGCTGTTTCCGGAAATAGTCAGTTGGAAATACTTTCGACGTTTTTAATCATCGCCGAAAAAGGACGGCTCATAATTAACGCAACTGATTTAGAAATAGGCATATCCTCATCTATCTCCGCAAATATAGAGGAGGGGGGAAGGGTTTGTGTTCCCGCAAAAACGTTCTTTGACCTTGTAAACAACATATCCGAAGAAAAAATATCCATAGAGACCAGGGAGCAAGGTCTTGTTCTAAAAGGGAAAAAAATAAAAATGGCTTTTCAGACAATGCCCTACGAAGACTTCCCCAAGCTTTATGAGGACAAAGGCGAGGAAGCGGCGGTCTTTAAAAAGGAAACAGTGCTGGATGATTTTAACAAGGTTGTTTTTGCCGCAAGTCAGGACAGCGGCAGACCGGCGCTTTCAGGCATTTTAATAAAAAAAGAAAAAACCGGATTCTTAATGGTGGCAACAGATGGGTATAGGCTTTCTTTAAAAAACAATGTTGTGATAAAAACCAAAAAAGGAGAGGGTGTAGACGAGCTTCTTCTTTCGGCAAGGGTTATAAAAGAGCTTGTCTCAATAAAGCAAAACGAAGACATCTCCCTTTTTGTTTCAGGCAAAAATAATCAAGCGATTTTTGTACAGGGCGAAACGACACTGGTCGGAAGATTAATAGAGGCGGAGTACCCAAGTTACGAAAAAATTATCCCAACCGATTTTGGAACAAAAGCGGAATTTGATAAGGACGAAATGCAAAAAGCCATAAAACTTTGTTCGGTTTTCGCAAGGGAAACGGCGAACATAGTTAAATTTTCCGTTAAAAAGGATAAAATAATTGTTTCCGCAAACACTCCTTCGGTTGGGGAAAATACAGTAGAGGTTGACGCGAAAGCAATAGGTGAAGAGAACGAAATTGCCTTTAATGCCCGCTATTTACTGGATCTTTTTTCAAACATTGAGGACGAAAATATGTCTTTTGAAATGACCGGCCCGCTAAATCCCGGAGTTTTTAAGATTACAGGCGACAACTCTTTTCTCCATTTAATAATGCCCATCAGGGTGCAGGGGTAAGTAGTTACAGAACCTTTGTTGATACATAGCCGTAGGTATTAGAACAAGTTGAAGGAAAATTTTCTATAATTTGTGATCCCGATCCCCAACCCCCACAACTTCCAGATCCGCACGTAATAGTGTCTGCCACAGATTCTGCAAAGGTTTCGTGGACAATGTTGCCTGAGATAAAAGGGTAGGTTGTAATAATCCCCGGCTTTTTAAAACAAGAGGGGTCTAGCCCAGCTTTGTAAACCTGGGTATAAAGATTGGTTTGAAGATAGTTGTTGGTGTTGCCTATTGCATGCGCATATTCATGAATTATATATTGTCGTTGAGTTGATATTCTGTCTCCCCAGAAGTCGGGATATATAGTAACGTCTCCAGAAGAGCTTGTGGAAGCGTGAGCACCATCGCACCATGTGCCACTGGCGCAACCAGCGGTTGCTATTGTTAGTTTTGAACTAACCGCTTTTATTAAGGAAATTGCTCGAGGATGAGATAGGTAGGGGGAAAGATAATTGTAGATTGAGATTAGTTGTTGTGGGGTGCCGCCCACAACGCTAATGTTGAAATCGCTTTTAAGCCTTGCGACAACATTAGTTGCGTCTACCGGACTCCCCGGGGGGGTGGTTGCCCCGGAGTCAGAAGGGGGAGGGCTTGATAGGTCGCCGCCGACAACTGTGTTTGGGGCGGCCCCGGAGAAAATAACAACAATAACAACCAAAATAATCACAGCCACTGCGATTGGACCGGCGCCGGCCAATGCCCCCAATCCTTCTCCTGCAACCCATGCCACCCTCGCTTTTTTGTAAGCACCATAGGCTCTTTGCAGATTTCTTCCTTTGCCGGCAAGGCTGTTAACTCTGCCTACGGCAGACGAATCTTTTTTTTCGTTTTCTTCGTCCATAAGCTAATAATAGCAGAAACTAGTTGCTGGCAACTAACTACTAGTGTCTGGTTTGGGAACAGGACTTTCTTCGGGAGATGTAGTGGTGATGGGTGGCGGAGCAGCGTTTAACTCGCTGTTGGGCGGTGTGGTTTGCTCAACAGGGGCTTGTGTTATCGACCGTACCCTTTCTGCTTCTTCCTCCTGCATTTTAAGAATTTCTTGCGGGTTTGAAGTAATCATTGTGTGCTCAAAAGGTGCGGCTATAACTTTCATTGCAACATGGCTTTGTCCTGCAAAAAATAACCCTTCGCCGATATCCGCCGACAGCAAAAGTTCTTTTTCTCCCTGCGAAAGATAAAATGTTTGCGAAACCAAGTCTACCTCGGACGGGCTTTGTTTTAGAAGCATCTGAATTGAGGAGTTGGATAGAATAGCCTTACCATAGTCGGTGGACAGAAAATCTTGCACGTCTTGAGTTGCCGTTGTTAGTGCAAGATAGTATTTCCTGCTTCTTTTGGCAATGCTATAGACAAAAGAAGCGGAATCGGGATATTTCATAATATACCAAGCCTCGTCAAGAATAAGCAGTCTTTTTTTAAGTGTTTTTCTAATCCTTGTCCAAACAAAGTCTAAGACAATGTGCATGGCAACCGGCCTTAGCTCTTCCTCAAGCGCTTTGATGTTAAAAACCGTTAGTAAATTCTTAAGGTCAAAATTGGATTGCTGATTAAATATTCCGCTTAAGCTGCCTTTAATGAATTTTTCAAGCCTTAACGCCAGCTCTCTTGCCGCCGGATCTTCCATGCCGAGCAATACCTTGTATAAATCTTCCATTAGCGGTGGCTGTTTCTTTTGCGTTGCGGGATCGGCAGTTATGCCTTTTTGTCTATACGTTTCGACCAGTGCTCTGTCTAAAATTGCATCGTGAGCGGCATCCAAATCGCCCATAATAATTCTTAACAGCCCGTGCAAAGAGAGAATTTTAAGGCCAAGTTCATTTTCGCCTTCTTCGTAAAGACCGGACATATCAAAAGGATTTATCCTAACAGGATCAGACGCGGTAAAGGAAACGTGTTCTCCTCCTAAGGTTTTTGCCAGAGTTTCGTATTCGCCTTCCGGATCGATAATTATAACTTCGGTTCCAAACATAAACTGTCTTATTGCTTCAAGTTTAATTAGATAAGATTTCCCCGCTCCGGATTTACCCAAAACTACTTCGTTGGCGTTTTCCAAGGAGAATCTGTCAAAAATAATTAAAGAACCGTTTTGCTCGTTGATTCCATACATTACGCCCTTATCTTGGGCCAGCATGGCCGAGGTAAACGGAAAAGTTGAGGCAAGGGAAGTTGTGTCCATGTTCCTAGTTATAAAAAGCCTGTCTTGCCCCAAAGGAATGCTGGATTTAAATCCGTCTTCCATTTGCAAAGTCGAGGTTTTTGAAAGCATAAGTATTGAGCCAAGCGTTGTGCTTAATCTTTTTGAGGCTTCGTCTAAGTCTTTAACGTTTTCGGCCGAAAGCATTATGTAGAGGCTGTATTGAAAAAATCTCTCAACACCTTTTGCCAGTTCTTCCTGAACAGACAAAGCGTCATCTAAAGATGCTTTTACTTTGGGGTCAATCAGCTGGCCTTCTTCAACTTGGGATGAAATAGTTGCTTCCATCTCGGCAATTTTTCTGCGTAAATCCGACAAAACATCGGGAGATGAGGTTGGGTAGATAAACATAGAAATATTCATAGAGTGGTCAAAGTCAATTAAGGGCTGAAGCCAGTTTGGCGATACGTAACGCGGATAGCCAACTACAAAAACCGTTTTATAAAATTTTTCTCCGACTCTTATAAAATGAAAGTCTACCTCAACGGAGGATGGAGCAATAATATCTGTTAAGGAAACCATGCCTTTTTCAAGTTTGGCAATAGCCGGTGAAACAGCTTGCTGCTGTTGTTTTGTGGGTAGCTGTGCTTGGCCGACTTGGTTTTTATTTTTGCTAAAAAATGTCATTTTGCTCCTTCGTTTTTAACTATCGGTGATTTTATGTTATCTGTTGCCTGGCCGGTTTCAATTAAAGTGTCGTTATATATTTCATAAAACAATTTAATAAGTTCCTCTTTTTCCAGGGTTCTGGCTCGTAAATTAAGTCTTCCAAGTTGGGAGTGCAAGGACTCTGCTTTTGAATGAAGAGCGGATTTAGCGTTTTGGACAAAAGCCGCCTCATCAAAATTTTTTTTGTTAACCGCGCTTGACGCGGCTGCGCCAACGCCTTTTTCAAGGTAGGAAAAAGGAATAGCAATATAGAATTTTTTATCCAAAACGGTATTTACCTTAATTAATTCCTGAATAAAATCTTTGTAAAGCTTTATCTGCTCCGCAAGCATCTGGTTTTGTGTTTTTCCTGCTTCGGTATCAAGAAGCTTAAGATAGGAGGTTATGTCCAGTTTTTTACTTCTGATAAGAATTTGAATCGGGAAGGAAAGGGAGTTAAGAAGCGCGGCGTAGGAGTAAATCTTTGAATCTTGTTCTTCTGCAGACAAAAGCGCAAAGTTTGTAGCGGTTACTTCAATAACCAAGCAGGCATTTCCTCCGGTTAAAATAACAATATCATCGACAACGTCCTGTATTTCTGTGAATTTCTGCGTTGTTGCGTTGATTTTTCGAGCAGAGTTTTTCATATGTTTTAGTTACTTAGTTATCAGTTACTAGATACTAGAGAAAGTTTGATTTTTGAGTCCCTACGACTAGTAACTAGCTGCTAGTATCTAATATCTAATTAAACAGACTTCTCCTTAGTTCTTCTCTTTGGTCAACAGAGAGCACTTCTATCGGAAGTATTATTTGTCCGGTTACGCTAAATTGAATAACATCAAACTTGTTTTCTCCCTTAGTGTCTTCAAATTCTATAGTGTAAGTACCGTTATTTAGCGGCGTTGCGGATGCGAATTGCCCCAAGGGATTAGTTTTGAATGCCCGAACGGGATTGCCTTCGGCATCCTTTATTTCGACAAGAATATTTCCCAAGGGATTGCCTCGCGGATCTTTTACAATGCCTGTAACTAAATTTGGAAATTCGGGCGCAATTGGAAGGCCGATGCTTTTTCCCAAACCCTGGGGAATGCTTCTCACATTTTGAGTTTCTTTTTTAGGAGCCTGAGCAATAGAGGCGGTATAAACATTTTTATTTTCGTTTGTAAGCTTTTTCTGAAGTTCTGCGATTTGCCCTTCAAGCACTTGTTTTTGCTTGGCTGTATCTGTTAGGAGATTTTCAAGTTCAAGTACTTTTAAGTGCGCCTGTTTATATTCTTCAGATCCCGACTGCGCTTCCTCCTGCGCCTTTGCTTGAGTTAGCTGCTGCTGTAAAATTTGCGCCTCTTTTCGTAAAATTTCTTCCTCTTCAGATGGCATTTCCGCTTCTTTTGCGACCGGAGCCGGTTGATTTGGCGGAGCTTGGTTAGCAAAAGCATGAGGCGTAGCGGGCTGGGGTACTTGTAATTGCGGGGCAGGAGTGTTTGCCTGGAGACTAGCTAACGATTCGAAGAAAACCATTTCTTTTTGGTCAAGCTGGCTTTTTGACCTTTTTGGTAGCGAGTTTAAATAATCTTTCAGCGCTTGTCCCGAGAGGGAAGCTACCTGTGCTGCATGTTGGGCCTGCTGTTGTTTTTGAGATTGAGCAATGTGGGGGATAGGAAGCCAAAGGTGCCCCCCTGTCTTTTGATAAATAAACTGCGTTGGATAGAAGACGGCTTTAAAAAAATTAGAAATCATTAAGTCCATAGGTCTTCCTTCAATGGGCAAAAAAGCAAAGCCGGCGCCTAAAAGAATTGATATTCCGGCAAGGGGAATCTTAACAATTGGAATTAGGGGAAGTACAAAAATAATCCAGCCTATTACCACTCCTGCCGCAAGATAGGCAAATTGTTTAATCGTCATGTCGCCAATTAGCTTAAACTGAAATCCCGTAATGTCCTGCGGTATAGGATGATTTTCCATGGTTCAGTTACTAGATGCTAGTTAGATTAGTTACTAGGTTACTAGTATCCTCCTTTGTTAATTTTTTCATTTTTCCTATCATCACATTTAACATTTTGGAAACTTCCAGCAAGAGATTCTCGCTCGGCTCAAACAATGTCTCTTTTGCCATGATTAATTCTTTTGAGATAATAAGTTGCGTTTCAAGTTCTAAAGCAGAGCCATAGGCAAAAGAATAAAATTGAATGGATGACTTAAAAGATCTTCGTCCGAATGCCTCTGCGATGTTTGATGGAATTGATATCGCCGATCTTCTCATTTGAGAAGTAATGCCAAAAATTTCTGATTTAGGAAAATTTTCAGTTAAAATAAAAATTTCTTTTACTAATTTCATTCCCTTTTGCCAAACAATAAGTTCTTTATGAGATTTAATAGGTATCATGGTAATCTAGTAACTAGTATCTAATAACTAGTAACTGAGTATACTATCTTATAAATGGAAAAATTACGTTGAAATCTTATCACACTAGCTGCAAACAGAGTCAGACTCGGGCAAAGGAAAATATTAATT
>CAYIOB010000004.1:16758-29937 GCA_964364925.1 uncultured Gammaproteobacteria bacterium | reverse complement strand
AGCCCAAAGGGCTAGTGCCCAATCCGAAGTCAGGACAATTACGATTATTCCCCCAAGCGTAAATGTTAACCTTGATCCCGGCGGAAAAACAGAAGGGGAAATGAAGATAGTTAACGATAGCTCCGAACCTCTAGCCTTTAAGGTTGAAGTACAGGATTTCATTGTTGTAGATACTGTCGGAACACCTAATTTTCTGCTCCCCAATACTCTTAACAAAAAATATTCCGCTGCCTCTTGGATTGGGGTTTCGCCGAATAGTTTTACGGTACAGCCCGGACAAAAACAAGTGCTCAATTACTTCATTCAGATTCCGCAGGGGGCTGCCCCCGGCGGACACTACGCCGCAGCCGTATTCACACCAGGAGCAGCGGGGCCCGAAGCAACAGGTTCGGTTGTCACAGGACAGGTAGGAACTCTTTTTTATATAGCAGTTTCCGGCCCCATAACAGAAAAGGCCGAAGTTACAAGGTTTACAGCGGACAAATTTAATGAATACGGACCTGTTGGGATATTAACGCAAATCAAAAACTTTGGAGATTTGCATATCAGGCCAAAAGGTTACATAACCGTATCGGATTTACTGGGCAGAAAAGCGATTTTACCGCTTAAAGAAAACAATATCTTCCCCCAGGCCGCCAGAGACTATGAAAATCAGTTTGGAGGAAGTCTGATGATTGGACGCTTTAAAGCAGAGCTTCTGGCAAGCTACGGAGTAAATAACAACCTTCCCCTAGTCGCAACCGTATACTTTTGGATATTCCCCTGGAAAATCATAGTCATCGTTATCCTGATAGTTATAGCATTGATTCTGGGAAGCATGTATTACAGGAAAAACGGCCTGAAGAAACCCTTTCCTGGAAAGAAGCCTGATGTAAAAGAAGAACTCACATCCGAAACCCCAGAGACTAAATAACCCAACCTTAAAAGTATCTTGTATTTTGTATTTAGTATCTGGCCTTTGCACTTCTAATAAGACCGTTTATAAGTTTATGAACTACTACAGTTTGCTCTGCGACTAAACTGAAATCATTTTGTTTTAAATAATTTACATCCCTAGCAACCAAAAGCTGATTTTGAAGCTCTGTTAATGAACCTTTTGAGATAAAATAGAACTGTATTTTCTCTTTTTTGCTTTGTCTCGAAAAACCTTCTGCAATATTGCTAGTTATTGAAACAGAGCAGCGTTTCATTTGGTCTATAAGAGAATAAGTTTCTTCTTTTGGAAAGCTCTTAGTTATCTTATAAATCATAACAACCAGTTTATGTGCCTCCTTCCAGGCATTTAAATCTGTAAATGATTTTATTTTTTCGTTAGTCATACAAAATACTAAATACGTAATACTAAATACTAATACCCGAGCCACCAGCTGTGGTGAAGGGGCTTCTTGGGCTTCCTAAATGCCTTTGTAAAGAAGATTATGAGGCGCGACTGATAAAGATAGGTAAACTTCTCCGGCCATATCTTTAAGATGAGTATAATAATGAGGATAAGGATTGGTAATCCAATCCAAAGTGGTCCCAAGACCCATGAGCTGAAAAACCTCTGAATATTTTTCAAAATACTCTGTATAAACGCAATAATCTGCTCCCACCACGACAAAGCTATAAGTTGAACTGTTCTTGTCGGCGCAAGAGATTCTTTGTGGTTATAAATAGCTCTCGCATATAAATCATATTTCCCTGCCTTAAGATTCTTAATGTGAAAGACATAATAGCCTGTCTGATCTGCAAAAGTAGTTAATTTTTGGCCGTTCGAAAGGTAAAGCGTAACCTCTGCGCCCGGCATTGTGTAGCCGTATGCCAAAGTTTCCCCTCCTTCGGCTATTACGTTTTTGGAAAGACCAAGCGTTGGGGGCAAGAATATCTCTCTCTTTGTTACGTTACCCTTTGCCGGCGGAATATTAAAACAAGTATACGAATCTCCCAGCCGCTTAAAATCAACGGCCTCGAGGCAAAAATTAGAGAACCCTTCTTTAATTAAGACTTCCGATATGAAGAAATTTCCTCCCGCGTCGGCAACGGTAGCTCTTACAAATACCCCGTCTATAGTCAACACAACCGAAGCAAAAGGCGAAATATAACCTGAAAGATTTAAATAAAACTTACCTACTTGAGCCTGAACAGGAATTTTGAAAGCCGCTTCCACGGGAAGCGCAGATTTAAGATTTAAGATTAAAGATATAAGAATAATTAAACCAATTTTGAATTTTAAATTCTTAAACATTGATTAGAAATTAGTAATTGGAAATTAGAAATTTCGTATATATCTAGTATATGTCTTTTCTCCTTTTAAATACACAATTACTTTACCCTCCACCGCAAGGCCCAACGCAAGCTTGTCGATGCGGGGTTTACTTTTATAATACATAAGTTGTATTATTTATAGAATTATGGCTTCTAATAATAAACTCATAATTTCGATATTCGTAATACCTGTATTAATCTTTGTAGGCATACTTTTTTTTAATAACAATAAGGCATCAATCGCCCCGCCTAATGCTCTGCATCAAAATCAAGGTCAAACTCAAGATAAAAGTCAGGCAAATTCTTCGGATAATTATAATTTCACAGCAAATGAAGTGCCTGCGTTCAACTTTCCTTCTGTTGCCTACGCTTCTGATTTGCAAAAAAATGTCTCTATATACAACTCGAAAGGCGAAAAAATGAATGCTGATATTACTGCTTCTGCGAATGGAAACGGTTCTTCTGTACAGTTAAATAAAACTCAAGCTTTTACTCCCGGAAAATATAAATTAGTTGTAGACCAGAACGGGAAAAAAATTGAGCAGGACTTTACCTGGGGAGTTTTGGCTATAAATCCAAATAAATCAATTTACAATCAAGGAGAAGTTGCCAAACTTTCAATTGCCGTACTTGATGAGAAAGGGGCAATGGTTTGTGATGCCAAAGTAACTTTAGATATAAAGGATCCTTTAGGTCAGACTACTACTTTAAGTGCTCAAAATGGAACAATTATTGTTAACCCTGAATGTACACAAAAAAAATATACAGTCAATCCTGATTATGAAACTAAATATCAGGTTAAATCTCTTGGAACTTATCAGATGAGTCTTACTGCTGTGACAAAAAACGGAACCTACAATATAGTAGATTTTTTTGCTGTTGAGGAAAACGCAGAATTTGACGTTGAAAGAACAATAGCCACCAGAATTTTCCCTTACAGCGTTTATCCCGTATCAATAAAGATAATTGCAAGAAAAGATTTTACAGGACAGATTAAAGAAAGTGTCCCCTTGTCTCTTTCAGTCTCTCCTTTAAACGGTAAAGTTGCCTATACCGGAGTTCAAAAAGCCGATAATCTTCAATACGTATTTTGGAATGTTTCTCTCAAAAAAGGCGAGACAATAAATATCGGCTACACTTTTAAGGCTCCTCTTATTTCTCCCCAGTTCTACTTATTGGGACCCTTAAGCTTAGGCTCGAATAACGAGCTTGTCTTTGAGGAAAAAAGAAGCTGGCAGCTTGCAATAGATGCTATTGAGTATAGCCAGACAATCCTAAATACCTCCGGTCTTGTCGCCTACTGGCGTCTTGGTGAGTCATCGGGAACATTCGTCGACTCGGCCGTTGGAAACGATGGCACGGCTACCGGAACCCCAACCCGTGATGTTGTCAATAGCATACTTATAGGTGCTGACGATGGAGCAGTCTCGTTCCCTACTGTAAACGACTTCATCACCGCTCCCGACTCGGCCGATCTCGACCTTGGCGACGGGCCGTTCTCAATCGAGTTTTGGGCACAACGGGTCACGGATACGGGGGCTTTTGAAATTGCCCTCAATAAAGGGGTCAACGGCTATTCTGTAGGCGTTGGGGGGTTTGACCCGGAGTCAGACAACTTGACGCTCGGCAAGCGTGGCGTAGCCGTTCTGGCCTATTCGACGCCGACCATTCCCGCTGATAGCAGTTGGCACCACTACGTCATCACTCGTTCGGGTGCTGGCGCTGGTAACACCCTGATCTACATGGATGGCGTAGAAGGCCACACCGATACGGCCTCTATCGGTACGGCTCCAGAGAACACGACAAGTGTTCTTGAAATTGGAAGAGAAGGTGCGGGCAGCCGGTGGACTGGCGGCCTTGACGAGCTGGCTATCTACAACACCGTCCTATCAGCCGCAACTGTGCGGTCGCACTATGAGGCAGGCATAGCAAATAGCGCTGGCGTACCAACACAAACCCAGTCGGTTTCAGGCAAGAGCGGCACGACCGTCACGTCCAGGTCCCTCACAATCACGGCGCCCGCCGCGGGCAGCCTGATCGTTACTGCGCTTTCGGTCGATAAGGACTCGGGCGCTATCACGGTCCCGACAGGCTTCACGCTCATTAATAGTTACACTTCAGCAAACGTTTCGGGAGCCTTTGCCTACAAGATATCAAACGGAACGGAAACATCTGTCGTCTGGAACTGGACTACGGCCCGCACTGCCGCTTCGGGGGCCGGGGTCTGGACCGGTACGATAGGGTTTGACGTGGCGACGGAGGCCGACTCCGGCGTATCTGTTGTGACATCGCAATCCACCGGCACCACAGCGACAACAGCTCAAGCTAACGAGCTGGCTATTACTGTGGTAACAGCGGACACCGGCGGGAACGTCGATACCGGCCGTGCGTGGACGAATTCGTTCACGGAGCTTATCTGGGAAAGCGACACCTCTGTCTCCGGCATTCCGGGATTGGGCATGGCGGACAAGACGCTCGCCGCAACGGGCACCGTTGAGACAACGTATAGCACAACCGGCATCGGCGATCAAATGTGGGCCTCAATTGCAACGTTCAAAGCTGGTAGCGGCGGTAATTTTCGCTTCGAGGGACTACAAATGAATGGATTAAGGATAAACTAAGCCCTTAATTGGATGTCCTTGAAGTTAGACTTCTTTGACCTCTTTGATCTTGACCGTCTTGACGTCTTAAAATCAAGAATTCTAGAAATCAAAAATTCAAATTCAAGAAAATCCCACCTCCAATTTCAAAGATTCTATTCTTCCTGTAATGTCAACCTAAACTCTATCTGTAAAACATCTATCACTTAGACTGCCCAACCGCCAGAAACCAATTTAACTATTTTTCTAATTAACAATAAAACATTTTAACAATTTAGCAATTAATTAGAAATGGTCAATCGTCAATGGTAAATAGTAAATCGTCGACGACTGAAGATATCATAAGTATGCAAGTGAGATTATAGGTTGTTCTATACCATTTGATACATTATGATAATATTTACCATATTTATTTTACAGGCATAAATTTTTTCACAACCGTAAAATGGAATGCCATTTTCACACACCAATTTAAGATTTTCCGCTATCTCACACAGTATCAAAAAATATCATCTATGATTACTATAAGGCCTTGACAAGTAATTGAAAATTTCTTTATTCTAATAGTATATGATAAATAACACAAAATTCCTAGATAATCCGTATAATCCGTATAATCTCGTGCCTAGCTATGGATTTTCACAGATGGACAGCGGATTTACACAGATAACAAAATGAGTACAGCACTGCCAAAAAAAAACAATCAAAAACTAATCTACTCCGACTTAACCTACGAGATAAGAAAAGCGATATTTAATGTTTATAACGAATTAGGATTTGGACATAAAGAGCAAGTTTATCAAAAAGCTTTGGAAAAAGAGTTTATTGAAATGAAAATCCCCTATGAAAAAGAACAGTCTTTAAATGTCAGTTATAAAAATCAAGTAATCGGAACTTATAGGCCTGACTTTGTAATCGATCAAAAAGTGATACTTGAACTTAAAGCTGTTGAGTTAATGCCAAAAACTTTTGAAACTCAACTCTTGCATTATCTAAAAACAACCGGATTCAACCTTGGTTTATTAATTAACTTCGGTTCCCCTAAGCTCTTCATTAAAAGACTCGTCTGGACAACACATCCGCGTTCATCAGCTGCTAATCCGCGAGAATCTGTAACAAATCCGTGTAAATCATAATATGGACTTATTAGAACAATTTAAAGAGTATTTATTCAACCAAAATGGCTCGGTTTCCAAAGCAACCCTTAAAAATTACGTGGCTGATATCTCTCAGTTCATCCGATGGTTTGAAGCCAAATATGGTGAAGCGTTTAATCCTAACAACGTTACCGATACTACAATTGAAGCTTATAAAAATGATAGGATCAGCACAGATTCAGAGCAGATTAATACAGATCCGCAAAAATCAACTCACAATCCGCGTATATCCCCTCGTTCTTTAGAACGGCACTTATCTTCCCTACGGAAGTTCTTCAAATTCCTAAAACTAGAAGGGCAAATAGCCTCAAATCCATTTGAAATTGTAAATAGTAAATCGTCAATGGTAAATGCCGATCCATATCGCCTTCGCGATTTTAAAAGTTATTTGTATGTCTATAACGCTTCGCATCTTACTATAAAGAACTATATCATTGATATTAAGCAATTTTTTGCTTGGGCCGAAGAAGTACTAGGTTTGAGGCTAGACAATAGAAGCTCGAAGCTAGAAATTGAAGCTGGAAGTTCGAAATTAGAAAATCTAGCTTCAACCTTCAAGCATCAAAATCCAGCATCTAGTATCCAGCGTCTATCATCAAAAAATGTCTTGGGCGCGATTAACCCATCCCTGCTTGAGGAATACAAAAATCGATTGATTAATGAGGGTAATTTTTTACCAAGCACTGTAAACCGCAAACTCTCTTCCCTACGCAAGTACCTAAATTGGGCAGAGGCCGAAGGCCTTATCCGCCAGAATCAAGAATCAAGAATTAAGAATTATGAATTAAATAGACCATTTGAAGTTAGAAGTGCGAAGTTGGATAAAGATATCTTGAAATCTAGAATTCTAGAACTCAAGGATTCAAGTTCAAATGTTTCCAACCTCCCACTTCAAGAATTCGTAAAACCGGAATACTCCGGTTTTCCTCCTGTCAGACTATTTCAAAAGATATCAGAGATAGGCGTTTTTGCTTTTGATCAGTTTTTAACTCTCCCCTTTACCAAAGCTTTCGACAAAGTTTCGTACCTGACTTGGCTGGCAAAAGGCAGACCGGTTTTTGCAAGAATCAAGAATCAAGAATCAAGAATCAAGAATCGAAATGGTAAATGGTCAATGGTAAATGGTAAATCTCTTTTGGGGATTCGCAACATCCCTAAAGGGATGTACGCTCCTTTGGATATTTCCACCAAATACTTCCCCTGGTACAAAAAAGTCTGGTTTACGCTCCGATATAAACGGCCAAAGTGGTACGCAACGTATCATTCCTATGCAATTACTCACTACTTTCACTTCGCAGTCTTAATTATATTTATGGCAGTTATCGGCTTTGGCTTCTATCAGTCGTTTTTCCAAAAACCAACCACCGGCCAGCCTACCCTAGCTGCCGGTTTACCCAATGCTCCGCTTCGCATCCTCTCTTTCCAAGGAAGATTAACCGATAATCAAGATAACCCAATCTCTACCTCAAGCGCCATGCGCTTTGCTATTTATAATGCACAGGCTCCGGCTTCCGGCTCCGCACTGCTCTGGCAAGAGGTCAATTCCGTAAGTCCGGACCAGGACGGAATATTTTCGGTGTTACTTGGAAATGTCACCGCTATTCCACAATGGCTTTTTGCTTCAAATTCGGCTCTTTTTCTTGGAGTAACTGTCAACACAACTCCCGAGCTAACACCCAGACAGCAGCTTGCAACAGTTGCTTTTGCCGCAAATTCGGAGCTTTTGCAAGGCCTGCCTCCTATTGTCCAAGCAAACGCAGGCACAACCAATGTTATTCTGGCGCTTGATTCATCAGGAAACCTAACCATCGGAGGCACAGCCAACCCCACTTTCCAGGCAAGCGGAGGCCAGTTTACAATCTCGGGCCAGCCTTTGCTTCTTACAACCAACGCGGGAAGCAATGGAAACATTCAGCTTGCACCTGAAGGACTTGGCAAAATAGACCTAACTAAACCACTCGTTAATACATCAATCAGTAACAATATCGCATCCGCTGTTGGATCCGTGGAAATCGATGATTTATTATCTGTGCTAGCCACATCAAGCGGACAATCGGCTTTTACTCTTAATCAAGATTCCACAGGACCCTTAATAAGCGCATCGGCTTCGGGTGTTGCAAAGTTTACCGTAGGCAATAGCGGCTCACTGACTTCTGCCAACTATACTAACGCGGGTGGAATAATATATACACAAACTTCGGGTCTGCTTGCTCAAACTGCAGCAGGAACATCTTTACAATGTTTGATAGGAGGAACTACTCCCACTTTCGGATCATGTGCAACGGGAACATCAAATGACACAATAGACACATTCTGGAATCAAACAAGTGGAGCATTATTTGCAAACAATAGTACAGTAGATCTTTTGGTCGGCGGGCAGTCAACAACGTCTGCCAAATTTGCACTTATAAATATAGCAGGAGCAAGAGGATTACAGACAGCTTCAGTATCCGGAAGCTTAACCCTTGACTCCTCTACCGCAAGTATTCAATCAACCAATAATCAAGCTTTAACAATCGGCGGAAATACAACAGGAAATATAAACATAAATCCGCTTAACGGAACCGGTACTCTTACTGTAAACGGAACTATTTATTCAAAAGCCTTCTATGACGTGGATAACTCATCCTATTTCCTCGACCCCGCCGCAACAGCTTTGTCTTTAAATATCGCGGGTTCAGCTTCGATGTCCGGTAACCTCGCCTTCAACGGAACAGGAACCAACAATATATATATGTTTAATAACAGCAATCTTTCATTTGTTAAATCTGTCGGAGGACCTGACGCAGGTGCTGCTATCCCAAACACAGATATAGGAACTTTTTCAACTACAAGCCAAGCGCAGCTGCCCGTAGCCATACAAGTAACCAGATCGGAAACTGTAAGCGTTGGAGGAACAAACTATGTATATGTGCTGGGGGGATACTCCGGGGGCGCCAGGTCAAGTGTTTATAAATCTACTGTTGATACGAGCGGAAACCTGGGAACTTTTTCAACCGCGAGCCAGGGGCAGCTGCCGACAACAAATTTTTATCAATCCGTAAACCAGCTAACACAGGGAGCATCATCCTATATATATGTTTTGGGAGGATATAACGGCAGTGTCTTTAGCACCGTGTACAAAGCAACCGTTGACACCAGCGGAAACATTGGGGCGTTTTCAACTGCGAGCCAGGGGCAGATTCCTCACACCTCAAGGGAGCATTCATCGGAAATAGCAACCATAGGCGGTACAAGCTATGTCTACGTGCTGGGTGGAACCAACGGCACTGTCTTTAGCACCGTCTACAAGGCGCCAATTGATACAAGCGGGAATATCGGGGCGTTTTCAACTGCGAGCCAGGGGCAGCTGCCCCAGGTTCTGGAAAATCCTACCAGCTCAATAGCCACTGTGGGAGGAACAAGTTATATTTATGTCTTGGGCGGACTTAACGGGACCACTTCCCAATCCACAGTCTACAAAGCAACCATTGATACAAGCGGAAACATCGGAGCTTTTTCAACTGCGAGCCAGGGGCAGCTGCCCCAGGTTCTAACTCTCACAGACAGCGTAGTAATATCTGTTAGCGGCACTAACTATATTTATGTTTTAGGAGGCGGTGACAACGAAACAAACCAGCAATCCACAGTTTACAAAGCGACAATTGATACAAGCGGGAATATCGGGGCTTTTTCAACTGCGAGCCAGGGGCAGCTGCCCCAGGTTCTGGAAGATCAGACGGTTTCCGCAGTAAGCATAGGAGGAACAGACTATGTGTATGTTATCGGAGGAAACACAACGGCAGATGCGGCACAGTCCACAGTGTATAAAGCAACGCTGACCGGAGGCGTAAGCGCAAGCCAACCAAGCACAATTTTAACAATCAAAAATAATGGAACACTTATTGCTCCAACATATGCGACCTGTACATTAAAAACAGACTCAACTGGTCTTTTTACCTGCGGAACGGATAATACGGGAGTAGGAACAAGTCCGTTTACAGAAAATCCTTCCCTTAAGATTATTATCCAAAACAATACTACCGAAGATTTCCTTTTGGGAGGAACCGCTACTGCATCTGCTAAATTTGCATTCATAAACATGGCAGGGGGCTCTCCTACCGCTTCCATTTCTGGCAATCTTTCATTAGCTGTTCCAACCGGAGCAAACCCCTCTGCGCTTTTTAATGTTTTAAACGGAGGAAGCCTTAATTTCCAGACATCTGTTGGAGGAGATGCGGGGCTTACCACAAGGCTTTTCATAGCTAACAACGGAAATATAGGAATAGGGACAACCAATCCGCAGGCAAAACTTGATATCGGAGGTTCTTCTTCAACTATAACAAATACTTCGGGGGACATAACAATAACCCCGACTGCAAACTTGATAATAAGCTCGGGAAAAGTTGGCATAAATGCCACTTCTCCCCTATCTACTCTTGACGTACGGCCTAATACAACAAACGGAGGCACCCTAGCTGTCGCCTCCGTATCAGGTAAAACCTCCTTTGCGGCTTTGGTTGCGAATAATGACGGTGTTGGAGATTTGTTTACGGCATCCTCCTCGGGGACAAATAAGTTTACGGTAAAAAGAACAGGAGAACTGTTGGCTCCTGCCTATGGAACCTGTACTCTTAAAACAGACTCAACAGGATTATTCACTTGCGGAACGGATAATACAAGCGCAGGCGGGACAAACTGGTGGGAACAAACATTAGGCGCTCTCTACCCGATAAACTCAACCCTCGACTTTCTAATAGGAGGTCAATCTTCAGGCTCGGCAAGATTTAAGGTAACTGCCAATAATGCAGGAGCAGGAACTCTAGCAGTTGCTTCTATATCCGGCAATACCTCCTTTGCTAGCTTAGTAGTAAACAATAACGGAGTGGGAGACTTAATAACAGCTTCTTCATCCGGCTTTACAAGGTTTACCGTATCAGGAACAGGTGCAGTTACTATTGCAGACTTACTCGCAAATGACATAGTCCTTGGCACTTCATCGGCAAGTCTTATTACAGCATACAAAGGATTTAACGGCTACACTAACTTTACAGGAGGAATAGGAACAGGAGGAATAGGACAAGATAGCATTACTAACGCCCAAAGACTAACCTCAACAGGAAACCTAGTTAATATAGGCTCTATACAGGGAGGAGAGCTTCTTCTTACAACCTCTGCTACTTTTTCTGCAAAAGTTGACTACACAACGGGAACTGAGCCTTTTTATCTTGCCATCGGAGACTTAAACGGAGACGGAAAAGCAGATATGGCGGTTGCTAATGATGGTGCTGACAGCGTTTCCGTATTCATCAACAAAGGCGATGGAACCTATAACGCTAAAGTTGATTATACAACGGGAAGTCTTCCTATTGATGCTTCCATCGGAGACTTAAACGGAGACGGAAAAGCTGATATGGCGGTTACTAATATTGGTTCTGCCAGCGTTTCCGTATTCATCAACAAAGGCGATGGAACTTTTAACGCTAAAGTTGATTATACAACAGGAACTTCCCCCCGCCTTGTTGTCATCGGAGACTTAAACGGAGACGGAAAAGCTGATATGGCGGTTGCAAATTTGGGTCCTGATACCGTTTCCGTATTCATCAACAAAGGCGATGGAACCTATAACGCTAAAGTTGATTATACAACAGGAATTGACGCTTATGGTGTTGCAATCGGAGACTTAAACGGAGACGGAAAAGCTGATATGGCGGTTGGTAATGTCGGTGCCACAAGCGTTTCCGTATTCATCAACAAAGGCGATGGGACTTTTACAGCAAAAGCAGACTACACAACAGGAACAAGTCCTAGAAAAGTTGCCATCGGAGACTTAAACGGAGACGGAAAAGCTGATATGGCGGTTGCTAATAACGGCTCAACCAGTGTTTCTGTTTTTATTAACACAGGTAGCGGTAATTTTGCTGCAAAACAGGACTACACAACAGGCGCAAATCCCGAAGGTGTTGCAATCGGAGACTTAAACGGAGACGGAAAAGCTGATATGGCGGTTGCTAATAATGGTCCCGAGACTGTTTCTGTTTTCATAAATACAGGTAATGGGACATTTGCTCCAAAACAAGACCACCCAACAGGAAATAATCCTGTTGGTGTCGCCATCGGAGACTTAAACGGAGACGGAAAAGCAGATATGGCGGTTAGTAATGGTCTGAATGGAGCAGGAGGAAATAGCGTTTCAGTTCTTCTTAACCAAACATCCCCAATACTTTTTGCTCAAGCTGTAACAGGAAGAGTAGGAATAGGTATATCCTCAACACCTAGTGCAACATTTGACGTAAGGGGATTACTTCAAAAAGACGCAGGAACTCTAGCTGTTGCTTCAATTTCCGGCAAAACATCCTTTGCAGCTTTAGTTGCAAATAACGATGGCGTCGGGGACTTGTTTACGGCAAGTTCGTCCGGGTGGAGTAAATTTGTTATAAAAGGAAACGGCAACGTCGGTATTGGAACTACAAGTCCCACTGCTCTTTTAGATATCGCGGGCTCAGCTTCAATGTCGGGCAACCTCGCCTTCAACGGTACGGGAACAAACAACGTTTATCTTTTGAATAACAGCAATCTTTCATTTGTTAAATCTGTCGGAGGAACAGATGCAGGTGCGGCTACCCCAAGCACAAATATCGGGACTTTCTCAACTACAAGCCAAGGGCAGCTACCCGGAGTCAGACAAAACCACACATCGGCAAACGTAAGTATTGGAGGAACAAACTATGTATATGTGCTGGGGGGATATGATGGAGGCACCAGCCGGTCAACTGTTTATAAATCTACTGTTGATACAAGCGGCAATATTGGTACTTTCTCAACAGCAAGCCAGGGCCAGCTGCTGCAGATATTAAATGGTCATACTAGCCCAATAGCCACAGTTGGCGGAACTAATTACATTTATGTTTTAGGCGGAGATCAAGGCGCAGGTCCGATATCTACAGTCTATAAAGCGGCAATCGACACCAGCGGAAACATAGGCACATTCTCAACCGCAAGCCAGGGACAGCTGCCGCAGATTCTAAATAGTTTAACAAGTGTTACGGCTGCGATCAACGGTACTAGTTATATTTATGTGTTGGGAGGAACAAATAATGTTCCCGCAATTCAATCTACGGTTTACAAGGCTACTATCGACACAAGCGGAAACATAGGCACATTCTCAACCGCAAGCCAGGGACAGCTGCCGCAGATTC
>CAYIOB010000004.1:0-16658 GCA_964364925.1 uncultured Gammaproteobacteria bacterium | reverse complement strand
GAAACATAGGCACATTCTCAACCGCAAGCCAGGGACAGCTGCCGCAGATTCTAAAGGACCATCATACTGTTACAGCTACTATTGGAGGCACAACTTACGTATATGTTTTAGGCGGAGAGACAGTGCTGGCGGTATCTACAGTCTACAAGGCTGCCATCGACACCAGCGGAAACATAGGCACATTCTCAACGACAAGCCAGGGGCAGCTGCCGCAAATTCTAGATAGCCTAAACGCCGTAGTAATAACTGTTAGCGGCACTAACTATATTTATGTTTTAGGAGGCAGCAACGATGGGGTAGGCTATCAATCTACGGTTTACAAGGCTACTATCGACACAAGCGGAAACATAGGCACATTCTCAACCGCAAGCCAGGGACAGCTGCCGCAGGCTCTAGATGATCATACAGTTTCTGCAATAAGTATAGGAGGAACAGACTATGTATATGTTATCGGAGGAAGCACAACTGTATCTACATTTCACTCTACAGTTTACAAAGCGACGCTGACCGGAGGCGTAAGCGCACCCGGACCAAGCACAATTTTAACGCTCCAAAACAATGGGACCCTTATTGCTCCGGCATATGCAACCTGTACTCTAAAAACAGACTCAACAGGACTTTTTACCTGCGGAACGGACAATACAGGGGGAGCAGGAAGTTCACCTTTTGCAGAAATAACAGGAGGAGTAATTGTGCCTAACAATTCAACAGTTGATTTCTTAGTCGGCGGACAAAGTACAACTTCTGCTAAATTTGCGTTGATAAATATAGCAGGAGCAAGGGGATTACAAACAGCTTCTTTATCAGGTAGTTTAGTCCTTGATTCATCAACCGCTACAATTCAAACAACCCAAAACCAGCTCTTAACAATTGGCGGAAATACGACAGGAGATATACAGTTTAAACCCGGAAATTCTTCAACAAGTTTGTACTTACAGACTGGTGGCAATGTGGGTATTGGGACGACGAGCCCTGGGGTAAAACTTGATGTTACCGGTGCTATAACAGCTAGTACTGATATAACAGCAACTACCGGTAAGTTCGCAACTGTCGCAAGTGGTCAAACAGTGGGATTGCAACTCGATGGTTCTGTAAGTGGTGGAAGTTTTAACAATTATGTACTTAATAACAGTCCAAATGCAGGAACTTACGCCACTTTAAATTTCGGTAGGACAACAGGCATACTTTTTGGCTTCATAAGGAGCAACAACAACACCCAGGCGATAGAAATAGGTACCGCTGCAACAACACGATTAACAGTTGACTCCTCAGGCAACGTCGGTATAGGAACAACAACTCCTCTTTCAACTCTTGATATAAGAGGACAAAGTGGCACTATCTCCGTTGCCTCTGTTTCCGGTAAAACATCCTTTGCAGCTTTAGTTGCTAATAACGACGGCGTTGGAGACTTGTTTACGGCAAGCAGCTCGGGAACCAATAAGTTTACTGTCCAGAGAAATGGATTACTACTTGCTCCAACATATAACGCAACAGGCTGTACACTTAAAGCTGATACGAATGGACTTATCACTTGCGGAGTAGATAACAATTCGGGAGGATCTGGTTCTTCTCCGTTTGCAGAAATAACGGGAGGAGTAATTGTACCCAACAACTCTACCGTGGATTTCTTAGTCGGCGGACAAAGTACAACAGCTGCCAAATTCGCACTTATGAATATTGCGCAAGCAAGAGGATTACAAACTGCTTCTTTATCCGGAAGCTTGGCTCTTGACTCATCTACCGCCAGCATTCAGACAACAAATAATCAGCTTTTGACAATAGGCGGAAATACAACGGGAAATATAACAATAGCGCCTCTTAACGGAGGTGCCGGAAGCCTTTTAACAGTTAATGCCATAACAACTGCTCTATCAGGAACAACAACTCTTACAGCTTCATCTTTAGCAACCCTTACTACATCTGCAACCCTTTCTCTTAATGGAGCCTCAATAATAAACACAGACCAGACAACATCGCTTTCCCTGTTTAATTCAGGACTTACAGGAACATTTAATCTAGGAGGCGTTGCAGGAACACTAAATATTGGCCCCGGAGGCGCAACCGCAACGTCGGTAAACCTTGCCGGAGGAAGCGGTGCGACAGGTTGTACGGTTGACGGAGCCACAGGCAACTTAACCTGCTCCGGAAATATATTGGGAGGAACAACGGGAACACAGGGCTTCTGGCAGAGAAATAGCGGTGCGCTATCTCCAACAAACATAACTGATGATTTATTGGTCGGAGGAACATCAACAGCTTCCGCTTTATTCAGGGTCTCTGGTAAAAGCGCATTTTCAGGCACAACTTCTGTTGCATCCATAGCTGCCAATACATCCTTTGCAGCTTTAGTTGCTAACAACGATGGAGTAGGAGATTTATTTACTGCTTCGAAATCTGGTCTTCCGGTATTTACGGTTAAAAACAACGGCCAGCTTGTAGTAGGAGCGCCTTATTACCAAACAGGTTCATGTACTCTAAAAACAGACTCATCAGGTTTAGTCACCTGCGGAACGGATAATACGGGTGGTGCTGGTTCTTCTCCATTTGCAGAAATAACAGGAGGAGTAATTGTGCCTAATAATTCAACCGTTGACTTCTTAATCGGCGGACAATCAACAGCTTCTGCAGATTTTGCAGTTTTGAATGTTGCCAAAAACCAAGCAGTCGCTTCCCTATCGGGACAGTTTATCGTTATGGCAAACAACGGTTGGAGCGGGAGAGTTGGAATTGGAACCGCAAACCCCTCATCCGGACTTGATGTATTTGTTGCATCAGGACTTAGGAGCTTCAAGGGTTTCAATTCTGGAGACACGGAAGCAAGACTTGAGCTTGCCCATGAATTTGCAGGAGGAGGAGGAATACTTTTTGGCGGCGGTGGAGCAACTGCTCCCGATGTAAACCTTTACCGCTCGGCTGCAAATACACTCAAAACCGATGATAACCTTACAGTTGCCGGCTCAACAATAAACTTTGGTGCCTTTACAACCTGCACTGCTCTAGAAACCAATGGGTCAGGAAATCTTGTCTGTGGAACTGACGACGTAGGTGGAGGAACAGGTAATTCTCCATTTGCAGAAATAACCGGAGGAGTAATTGTACCTAACAATTCGACAGTTGATTTGCTTGTCGGCGGACAATCCTCTACTTCTGCTAAATTCGCAGTATTAAATATGGCCGGAGCAAGAGGATTACAAACAGCTTCAGTATCCGGGAGTTTAGTCCTTGACTCATCCACCGCAAGCATTCAGACAACAAATAACCAAGCCTTGACAATCGGAGGAAATACAACTGGAAATATAAACATAAATCCACTTAACGGAACCGGTATTCTTACTGTAAACGGAACTACTTATTCAAAAGCCTTCTATGACGTGGATAACTCATCCTATTTCCTCGACCCCGCCGCAACCAATAACTCCCTTATAGTTGCAGGCAAGGTCGGAATTGGAACTACCACTCCAACAGCTCTACTGGATGTCGCAGGGAGTGCTTCCATCTCGGCAAATTTGGCATTTAGAGGAACTGGCACAAACAATATATATATGTTAAATAACAGCAGTCTGGCATTTTTAACTTCCCCCGGCGGAACGGAGGCGGTATCTACGGCTACCCCAGGCACAGATATAGGGACTTTTTCTACTACAAGCCAGGGACAACTGCCGGCGATTCGTAGCTTTTTCGCAACCGTTACCTCAACTATCGGAAGCACAAACTATGTTTATGTATTGGGAGGATATGACAGCACTACTCAACGTTCCACAGTCTATAAAGCAGCTATTGATACTTCGGCTAATATTGGCGCTTTTTCAACTGCGAGCCAGGGACAGCTGCCGGCGAGTATTAGCGATCACGCAGCCGTTGCCCCAACCATCGGAGGAACAACCTATGTTTATGTATTGGGAGGATACGACGGCACTTTTAAATCCACAGTCTATAAAGCAACTATTGATACTTCGGGTAATATAGGCGCTTTTTCAACCGCGAGCCAGGGGCAGCTGCCGAAGAGTATTTATGGTCACGCAGCCGTTACCTCAACTATCGGAGCATCAACTTATGTCTACGTGCTGGGAGGATATGACGGCAGTGTATATTCCACAGTCTATAAAGCACCTATTGATACCAGCGGAAATATTGGCGCTTTTTCAACCGCCAGCCAGGGACAGCTGCCGCAGATTCTTTTCGATCACAAAACCGTTACCTCAACCATCGGAGGCACAACCTATATTTATGTATTGGGAGGAAGTAACGGCACTACTCGACAATCTACAGTCTATAAAGCAACTATTGACACCAGCGGAAACATAGGCGCTTTTTCAACTGCGAGCCAGGGACAGCTGCCGCAGATTCTTATCAGTCACACAGCTCTTAGCTCAACCATCGGAGGAACAGACTATGTTTATGTATTGGGAGGAGGTAACGCCACTAGTAGACAATCCACAGTCTACAAGGCAACTATTGATACAAGCGGAAACATCGGGGCGTTTTCAACCGCGAGCCAGGGCCAGCTGCCAGTAGCTTTTGAAGGCCACTCCTCTATTATTCCGACTATCGGAGGCACAACCTATGTTTATGTATTAGGAGGAGCTACGGGAAGTAGTGGTGTAGGATCCCAATCCACAGTCTACAAATCCACCCTTACGGGAGGAAGCGGAAGTACGGGAGTTAGTCCCGATGCAGTTTTAACTATCGAAAACTCCGGAACTATAACAATAGGAGATAGAGATGCTCAAAGTGCATCAGCTTGGGCTACGGCAAGAAATGATGCGGCTTACGAAAAAGCAGAGTCGCTAGCAGTTTACAACGGTTATCTTTATGCCGGTTTTGGCACAAGCGCCGGAGACGGGGATATTTATTATACTTCCGATGGTGCGACATGGACTGCGTCTTATACTTCGGCTAGCTTTACTGCCTTTAAGGCCATGACCGTCTACAATGGCAAACTTTATGCCGCAGGCTCCGACGCGACAAACGCAATAGTATATGTTTGTACGCCCTCCACTGCCGGAAACGCAAATATCTGCGACGACAACACGGATTGGGCTGCATCATATACCGATGCCGCGGGGCACGATACTGCTTTGTCTTTGGCTGTATTTAATGGAAAACTATATGCTGGCTTGGGCTCGGGAGCAGACGACGGAGATGTTTTTGAATTTAACGGCACAAGCTGGGCTGCGTCTCTTAGCCAAGCCGGATATGAAACCATAAGCTCTATGGCTGTTTTTAACGGAAGCCTATACGCGGGGCACGGAAATAACACCGCGGGCGACGCGGATGTAAAAAGATTCGATGGAACTGCCTGGTCCGCCACCTTTGCCTACACCGATTCTGCAACTTATATGGAAGTAGCATCGCTTGCGGTCTACAACGGAAAACTCTACATGGGAACAGGCGCTACAACTGCTGATTTTGGAGATGGATATGTTTGTGATCCTTCTGCCGCGGGAGCAGCCGGAGACTGGCATGTATGCGATAGCAACTCCGATTGGAGAATAACTCTTTCCACAGATGCATTTAATGCCGCGCAAAATATACCCTCGATGGCTACATACAACGGAAAATTATATGCCGGATTAAGAGGCGCCGCTGCCGGTGACGATGGCGATATCTGGGTTCTCAACGGATCCAGCTGGGCTATATCTCAAGCTAACACTGGCTACGATTCGGTTTCCGCTTTAATAGAATACAACGGAAAACTTTTTGCGGGCCTGGGAACAGGTACTGGAGACGGAGATGTACAAACATATACGGAAGCAAGGTCAACCACCTACCCTCTTAAGTTTGCTGTAGGCTCCGGAACTTCGGAGATTGCCGGAAATTTATGGTTTGACAAAGAAGATTTGTTCGGTACATGGGGCGGGCAGGGAGGGAATGTGGGTGTTTTTAAACTAAGCCACTCGCTTATTTCCAATGCCGGGGCGTACGATATTGCCGAGGATTATCCGACAAGAGACGACAGTCTTAAGCCCGGAAATATAGTTAGCATTGATACAAACGAAAAAGGTTTTATCAAAAAAACCAGCAGGCCTTACGACAAAAATATAGTTGGAGTTTTCTCCGGTAAACCCGGACTTAGACTCTCGCAGACGGAACAAACCATTTCCGGCGGTTCTGTAATTCCTATTGCTCTCGTTGGAAGAGTTCCTGTTAACGTATCAACCGAGAATGGTCCGATAAAACCCGGCGATTATTTAACTTCCTCAAGCGTTCCCGGCGCTGCGATGAAAGCAACACAGCCGGGCGAAGTAATTGGAAAGGCGCTTGAGCCGTTCTCGTGCAACAGCAATTCAGCAATTAAGCAATCAAACAATTCTAACGAACCAGGTTCGTCAGCTTCAAATTCCGCCAATTTTGGACTTGTGCCTCCTTCGCAAAATTACTGCACAGGAAATATTGTTGTTTTTGTAAATGTCGGCTATAACGACCCGACTCCACCAATATTAATTGCTGTTGAAAACATGAAAGATTACACTCTTACCCAATTAGCTTCGCAAGGCCTGGCCTTGCGAAGCTACGCATATCAGGTTACTGATACTGCCGGAAATGTGATATCAAGAGCGGATGTTTTGGCGGGCGCGGTAATTGGCAATCTTACGGCCGGCGCTATTAGCGCTTCACAGATTTTCGCGGATGCCATACAAACAAATTTGATTAACGCGGATAAAATCATTTCGCCAATAGCACAGATTGATACAATTCATACTAATTTAATATCCCCTATTGGTTCCGATTCGAATATTGCTCTTAAGTTTGATGACAATAAATTGTCAATATTAAATGGTAATTCTGCGAGCGGCTCTGCTGTGGCTACTATTGACAATGCCGGCAATGCAACATTCAGCGGAACGCTAAGGGCTAAGAAAATAATCGCCGAACAAATAGAGGGGCTGAACCCCTATTCCAGCGCGACGGCAAGTGCTAATTACGTAACTAACGTAACCAATATATATAATAGCAGCCCTACGGGACAATTATCCAATGGCTCAAATGGCTACATAGCCGGAATAGCTAGCCCCTCTTCAACAATTCAGCCATTTAACAATTCAGCTATTGGTCAATTTATTGATATCGCTTCCTATTCCGGGCTTCTGGCAAATGTTGGAAATCTAAACGCTCAAACTGCCACCTTTACCCAAGGCCTGATGTCGTTTGGCTCGACAAGCCTTTCCGATACTTCGGTTGTAGGACAGTTATCAATTGACGGAAACTTAATCCTTGCCAGTAACTCCATAAACGTTTTGGGAGGCGACTTGCAATTACAGCCCTTAAGACAAGGCGGACTTTCCGTAATGGCAGGACTTTTCTACATCGATACTAACGGAAATATAAAAGTAGGAGGAAATGCCGAGTTTGCTAAAAACGTTAAAATTGCCGGAACGCTTTCTGCAAATGTTATCTCCCCAATTCCGGGCAACGACCTGACGCTTAACTTAGGGAATCAAGAATCAGGAATTACGAATCATGATTCACAATTCATAATTCATAATTCAAGTAATTCGGCAGTATTAAGTGTTAATCAGCAAGGCGATTTACTCGCATCAGGAAGCGGCACATTTGGGAAATTAAATCTGAACCTGGTGTCCCCTGCATTTGCGCTTTCAGCTACGGAAGTCGTGGCAACAGGAAGCGCGGGAACGGCAAGCATTCGCGCGCGCCAAACAGAACTTACAATAAACAATCCGTTGGTTACGGGTAAATCGCTTATTTACGTAACGCCAAAATCAAACCAGATTATTTACTTAATGAGACAAGTTCCGGGCGTAAGTTTTACGGTTGGGGTAAACACTCCGACTTATGTTGATATACCTTTTAATTGGATTATTGTGAACTAAAACTGGAATTTTTGAAGTTGGGATTAGAATTCTTGAAGTGAGAAGTTGGATGTCCTTGATCTTGAATGTTTGAAAACTTGATGTCTAGAATTCTAGACTATCAAGACGTCAAGATAATCAAGTTCAAGAACGTCAAAAATATCTAACTTCAAGAAGATCTAAATTATGGATATACCGTTTAACTGGATAATAGTCAATTGACGGATAAACACAAATATATGACGAATAAACACAAATCACAAATAGGGTTGTTAGAACCTGAATTATCTTATAAGATTCAGGGATGTTTATTTGAACTGGCAAATAAATATGGGAAAGGCCTGAAAGAAAGTATTTATCAGAAAGCCCTTGAAGAAGAATTTCAAAAACAAAAGTTAAAATTCGAAAGTCAAAAAAGAATTAATATATATTCTCTGGAAACAGGAAAGAAATTGGGGGTATATATCCCCGACTTTGTAATAGAAAATAAAATTATTGTAGAACTTAAATCAAGTACTTTTACAACTCAAACAGATATCGCCCAGCAAAGATCATATTTAAGAGCAAGTACCTATGAACTTGGTTATTTAGTTAACTTCGGAACTCCCAAATTAGATATTAAACGCTCGATATATACAAATGACCGTAAACAATTCATTGTTAAATTAAAAATTAGTGATTAGTGATTAGTGTTAATTAGCTATTATTTGTGTTAATTGGTTTATCGCAGCAAAGCTGCGATTACTCCTTGACATTATATTTTTATCTTGATAACTTAGACTAAAGAATTTGATGATAGACAATAGAAATTAGAGGTTGGAATTTGAAGTTAGATAATAGAAGTTAGAAAATCCAGCATCCATCTTCCAGCTTCAAAATCTAGTTTCCAGATTCTAGTTTCTAGCATCAAACAAATATATTTATGTTTACTGAAAATAGAGTAAGAATAAACGAATTTATTGATAAAGCTTCTTTAGCCTTAATAGGCTTACTTTTACTGTTTTTTCCTCTTGTTTTCACTTTTCAGACAACCGACATTTTCACCTTGCCAAAGCAAGCATTTTTAGGAGCCGCAGCTCTGGCAGTTTTACTTTTATTTGGCTTAAAAAGTCTTTTAAATAACAAGGTTGTAATAAGAAGAAACCCTTTTGATCTTCCGGTTTTTCTTTTTACCATTGCGGTCTTGCTTTCCAGTATTTTTGCCGTTAATAAAGCCGATTCTTTTATTACTTTTGTTCCGTTTCTTTTTGCAATCTTTGCCTATTTTGTAATTGTAAACACAGCAAAAACCAAAACCGGTGTTTTATTCTTACTTTGCGCTCTTATCCTTGGCGGCTTAATAACTTCCGTTGTTGCTCTTTTGGCTTTTCTTAAAATATATCCTTTGCCCTTAGCGCAAACCCACGCCCAAACTTTTGCAGTTTTGGGCTCGCTTCTGGACCAAGCACTTTACCTTGCATTCGTTTTACCTCTAGCCGCTTATCTTACTTATCCTTTCCTTGCCGCCTATAAATCAAAACACAAAGAAAGCAATGAATTGGAGACGGCCAACCCTGCATCGAATGGTGCCGGGGCCGATATCGTAAAGCTGGCAGGATTTGGAATAAGCACAATCATTATCTTAGTAGGTCTTTTAGTAACAATCTATGAGTTAATATATCTTCAGAGGCCGTTACTCTTACCCTTGGAAACAGGATTCCAAACGGCTTTTGCAGCCATTTCCCAAGATGCCGGCCGTGTTATCCAAGGCTTTTTGTTCGGCAGCGGAGTTGGAAATTATGGTGTGGTTTTTTCAAGGTTTAAACAAGCGGCCTTTAATCTGGATCCTACCCTTTGGTCATTTACATTTTTCCGAAGTTCCAGCTATATATTGGAGCTTTTGGCAACAACCGGAATCCTGGGACTTTTGTCGTTCCTATTGCTTATTTATAAAATAGTTAAAGAAAGGCCTGTTTTTGTTCCGCTTATTTTAATAATTGGGGCAGGTTTTATTCTTCCTTTCTCTTTTGTAACCCAAACCTTGTTTTTTCTGCTTTTAGGACTTTTCGCTGCAATCCAGGGCTTAGAAGAACATCAACAGCACAGATTTTTTGACGTAGAATTGCAGCTTGTTGCGTTAAGGCGCGGCATAATTTCTCTTTTACCTACGGACGAGGAAACAAGAACAAGGCAAGACGGACTTTCAAGACTGTTGCCCGGCTTTATATTTGTCATTATAACCGCTTTTGTTTTAAGCCTTGGATTTTTAAGCGCGCGCTACGTATTATCCAATATCAAATTCCAGGAATCTTTGGTTGCGGCCTCTCTAAATAACGGCTCTTTAACTTATAGCTATCGAAAAGATGCTATAGCGCTATTCGGCTTTAGCGCAACATACTATAGATTATTTGCGCAAACCAATCTTTCCCTTGCTAACTCCTTGGCTTCTTCCATAAAACCTGGCTCCACCCCAAGCCAGGATACAACTCAAACTATATATACTCTTATTCAACAGGCAATAAATTCGGGAAGAACAGCAACAACGATAGCTCCGCAAAGCGCAGCCGATTGGCAAAATTTGTCAAGTATTTACAGGAGCTTAATAGGTTTTGGCCAGAACGCAGACTCTTTTGCAATTCTTTCAGCCCAACAGGCAGTAACTCTTGACCCGAACAATCCCCAGGAATACATAAATTTGGGAGGAATTTACTATCAGTTAGGCGTTTTTGATAAAGCAGAACAGCAATTTCAGCAAGCCGTAAATCTAAAACCCGATTTCCCTAACGCATACTACAATCTAGGACATACTTTAATACAAAAAGGAGATTTAAAAGGAGCTTTGGTGCAGTTTGAAACGGTTAAAACGCTCGTTGCCAATGATCCTGCAAATACGGCCAAAATAACAGGCGAGATAAGAGACCTTCAAGCAAAAATAGGAGCACAGGCTCAAGGCACAAGTCCAACGGAAAATACTGTTAACACACAGACTCCGCTTAACGTAGGCAATCCTTCCCCTACTCTCCCGCCACAAAACCCGCCGGTAAAAATACCAGGGCCACAAGTATCAGCGAGCCCAACGCCTGCTCCCGCGTCAAACGCGGCTGAGGCAACGGCAACACCGTAATCTTAATTGATGCTAAACACTAATTTTGATGCTGGACACTGGAAACTTGGAAGCTGGATTTTGAGGTTGGAGATTGGAGGTTAGAAAGTTTTCCAGTTTCTTTGCAGATTTGTTAATTTTCCGCCTAATTTTTGATATCTGTTAAGTAAGTCTTCACAAAAATCTTTCTGCCAATAACCCAAGTCTCTTGCGGTTTCTATGTGTACTTCCATTTCGTTTGCAGAACCTATTGCGCTGTCTAAATGATGCTTGAATTCTTTTTCAAATCTTCTTTTTGCCCAGCCTTCGGCTATGTTTGCAGGAACTGATTTAGATGCTCGTCTTATCTGAGAAGCTAAATCATTTCTTTCGTAAACAGGAAGTGTTTTGACTGCAGAATGAACTAAAACCATTAATTTATAAGACTCTTGATAAACTTCTAAATCCCTAAAAGTTTTAATCACTATTTTATTATCAAGCTTCTATCTTCTAACTTCAAGTTCTAATTTCTAGCATCTAGCGTCTAGCATCAAATAGTTTCTCCACGACAAAAACTCCAATATTAAATGGATGGGAATTAAATTCAAAAAAGAGGAACTGGAATAAAATCAGCAAATAAACGTTAAAAAATAACGTTTATATACTTAATACTAAATACCCGCCCAAAGGGCGAGGCTCGCCAAAGGCGGCTCAATACTATTTTATTGACTTCTTTGTTTTCTGAAGCAATCTCTGCAAAGAACCGGTCTGTCACCTTTCGGTTGGAACGGAACTGTGTCTTTCTTGCCGCATTCCGAGCATGTTATCTCGAACATCTGTCTTTCTCCCCCTCTGTCATCGTTCATTCTTGATTTTTTTAATGCACGGCAATCGGGACATCTAACAGGTGCGTTTTCAAAGCCTTTTTTCTGGTAAAATTCTTGCTCGGAAGCAGTCCAGGTAAATTCCTTTCCGCAATCTCTGCAAGCTAATACTTTATCTTGAAAAGCCATTTTTGATTAGTTAATTAGTTAGTTAGGTACTAGTTACTAGTATCTAATATCTAATTACTGTAGTGGTGGTCACCCCCTCTCTGAATTTCATTTTATCTTTCGAGACTTCCTTTTCTCTATTTCAGAGAGAAGCGAGGATTGTCCCCATGATTCATTCTTTTTTGAGTATAGATGATTTAGGAATAAATAGCAAGAAGCATTTTCTAGTAGCTAGTATCTAGATGCTAGTTTTTGCTATAATTTTTAAAATATGTCCAAGAACAGAAAAAGAAGACGAAAATCATACCCTACTCCTTATTTAAATCAAAAAAAAGAATCGCATGATGATTTTGATTTAAGATTCTGGAGAAACATACTAATCTTTATATCTCTTTTTGTATATCTTATTCTTTTCCCGCCATTTCTTAAAAATCAGGCCTTGGGAGGACATGATGCAGGAGCGCACTTAACATACTTAAGGCTTATGACAGATGCCCTTTCCCAAGGACAATTTCCGGTTAGATGGATTGAATGGGTGGCTCCCGGACAAAACCAACCGCTATTTAGCTATTACCAGCCTCTGCTGTATTACCTTGGACAAATACCTCATTTTTTAGGCTTTGACATATTAAATTCTCTGTACCTAACTGTTCTTTTTCTATGGCTTTTTTCAGGACTAATAACCTATTTATTTGTTAAAAACATTACTAAAGATACTCTCGCGGGACTTGCAGCTTCATCTTTATATGTTTTTGCTCCGTATCATATTTTAGATGTTTTTGTCAGAAGTGCTTATCCGGAAAGCATTGCGCTTGCTTTTGCTCCGGGAATGTTTTGGGCGGTTGAAAGACTTATCGCAACGGAAAAAAGAATTTATGCAGGTTTACTTGCTATTTTTACCGCGGCAACATTTGTATCTCACCCGCCTACTCTTTTGATGTTTGGGATCCCGTTATTTTTTTATATTTGCTTTCTTTTTTTTGAAAAGTTAAAATCTGGTTTTAATCTAAAATTATTAACCAAGAACATTATTTTTATTTTCTTAGGATTTGCTTTAGGAGGAGGATTATCTGCCTTCTTTGCAATACCGGCACTCTTACAGCAAAATCTTACCAAAGCTTCCACTCTTAGCGCCGGCTATCTTGATTTCCATAAACATTTTGTCTGCCTTACCCAACTTTTCTGGTCAAATTGGGGGTACGGAACGTCCCAGCAAGGGTGTTTAGATCAGATGTCATTTCAGGTAGGAATTGTGAATTGGGTAGTAATTGTCTCTATTATTGCTATTTTAGCCTTTTATTTTTATAAAAAGATTACTCACCCAGCTGTTAAACAGACTTTGTTTTGGCTTGCAATGGCTTTTCTGGGAATGTATATGACTCTTTCCGTCTCTCAGCCTTTCTGGGAAGGAGTTCCCTATGCTTCATTTTTACAGTTTCCATGGAGGTTTTTGTCCGTTGTAGTGTTTTCCGCAGCAATTTTATCGGGAATACTGTTTACTTATCTTAGAAAAGAGACCTATAAAATAGCCCTGTTTATAATTTTTATGACTTTAACTCCTTTATTAAGTTATTCTTTCCTGCAGCCTGCAGCCTATTTACCAAAAGATTATTTTGCCCAGGATTCACCAGACTTTTACAAAGGTATTGCCAAAGGACAGCAGGGCCAAACAGCCTTAACGGGCTACTTTCCGAAAACTATGGAGGTTTTACCGGAACAAAACAAAGTACCTTTAAGTAAAATTGTCCTATCGGACCCGAATGCAACCGGAAAGGTAGTCAAAGATACATTTACCTATAAAGAATTCAGTATAAGCTCCGATTCTCCGCTTAAAGCTGAGCTTTTTATACATTATTTTCCCGGCTGGACATTTAGTATAAACGACACGCCCGTAAGGCCGGACACGTCTAATATTTATGATTTTGTTTATCTATCCCTTCCTGCCGGCAACAATAAAATTGCGGCTAAATTTGAGGATACTCCCTTAATTACCGCTGCAAATAGTATTTCGTTATTAAGTATTGCGATATTAATCGTGTTTTTGGTTTTTGAAGCAAAAAAAATAATTTCAACTAAAGCAGGTTTGTCAAAACAAGCAAAAACAGACGGCCTTATCGAAGAGATTTAAAAGTATTAAGAATCTTGTAAAGATCGCTCATATTGGTTGAATCAGCAGGAGAAACAGCTATTTGCCATGCCCACAAGTCGTTAGTAACAACAATTACCTGACTGGATTCACCGCTTTGGCCCCAAACCTGAAGAAAAGCTTTAAAGCCTGGAACATTAATATTCTGGATATCTAAAAGCGCACCTGGTTGTTTTAATGGACCTGTTTTTACAAAATCATCAATTTTCTGAGGCGTTGTAATTTGTTTACCAAAAAACACTAGATTAAGAGCTTGCTTTCCAAGTTTGCCGTTTGTAGCAGAAACCAAGCCTTGGCTGTTTTTTGTAACACGCCATCCCGAAGGATACTCAAATGAATAATTATCTGTCTGATTAATAAAAGTATTACCTGTCATTTTAGCGCTTGCTGTTGCTTGAGGCTGCTGCGCGGACTTACTTAGCAACGCTATTTGATTTCCGGCATCAAGCGCTATAGAAGAACCTGCATAATACTGCTGAATAATTTTGTATTGCGTTAAGGCCTCGTCAATTCTTCCCATATTAGCCAAGGTTACTGCTAAATTAAAACGTATTGAAAAGTTGTCGGGAGAAAGATCCAGGGCTTTTTGAAAATACTGTCTTGCAACATCCAATTCTTTTTTTATTCCGTAATACTGACCAAAACGGGAAAGAATTTCGGGATTGTTGGGCGCCCAAGAATCTGCTTTTTTGTAATAAACGCGTGCTTTATCATAATCTCCGCTGTTAAAATACCAGTCCCCCAGTGCTTCATAGGAATATGCATAATCATTTGCCAAGTTTTTATAACCCGAGTTATAATTTCTTTCCAGGTAAAAAGGCGCTTTTTGCGGATTTGGCGTTTTAAAAGCAAAATCAAAAGCTTTTGGGTCTGGTTTTACGTTTGAGCTGCTTGAAACAACCTGAAGAGAAAGACCGTGCGGAATAAATTTAAATCGGCTGTCAAGCACAAGCTGCCCCGCGGAAGTTGCGGCTAAAGCAGAGGCTCTAAGCGTAAGATGGGTAACATAAATAGGGCGTTTATCAATGTTATCGGCAATAAATGAATTCATTGCCCTGTTATACTCATCAAACGCTTTATATTGAATAATATCCTCAAGTTTTGGTGAAACAACAATAGTTGAAGCGTGTCTTAAACTATCCCTATACCATTTGTTTACATAAAAAGTATTTGCCGTAATAGGTGTTACGTCTTCTCTTAACTTATCTGCCTCATGAAGATAAAATCCTAAAGAATTGGCAAAATCGCCCGTTCCTATTAATATTGCATTTTTACTTAAAGAGGAATATAAATTTTTGGCATAATCTTCCGAATAATAATGCTGGCTTCTGTTAAGAGGAACAAACCAAACTAAAAGCGGAAGAAAACAGAGTAAAGTCAAGATTTTTATATAGTTAGCCTTAAGAGAAAGCTTTAAAGCCGCATAATAAAATCCTATTCCTATAAAAATTGCGCAGATTATCCAGGCCAGAATAAACCATGATTCCTGATTTCCCGAATAATAAAGTCCTGCATAGAAAACGTCAACCAAAATAACAGAGAACAAGAACCAGAAAAGATATTTATTTTTTCTGTAAATAAAATAAGCGCCTGCAAAAAGAAATGGAAGAAGAATAGGGGTAAACTGTATCAACAAAAGGTAGAAAAAATGAGATACGGACTGGAAAAATATAATCGGAGAACCTGTAAAACCGTTAATCGAGCCTGACTCCGGTTCGTAAATATTAAGACCTTCCCCTCTTAAATGCCCGATAAAAAGAGGCCAAGTTTGCGGATTCCCCCAGTTAACAAACGGCCAGGCCGATGCTCTTATGGGAAGGTAGCTATAAACCATTGATAAAGTGACTAAAAATACTGTTCCAAGGATAACTGCCTGCTTAAGGCTTAGCATTCTTCTATTTAGATACATAACAAAAAGAACCCCCGGAATAAGAGCCGCTATTGTCGGGTTTGCGCCCGCTGCAAGACCATAAAGAAAAGCTAATATCAATAAACCTTTAAATAAATATTGCGAAAATCCGTTTGTCTTTTGGTTATTTTGTAATAAAAATGATGTTTTTTTAGCCTGAATTAAAAGAATAATGTAAATAAATAGACAGAGAAAAAAATAGGTAAAAATAAAAGCCTCCGTATTTTGGGACTGCGACCAATATTGATAGGAAAAAGCAAGAGATATTGCTCCAAAAAAAGCAGCAAAATATTTTAAATTTTTACGAGGCTGTGGCTGAATATTGAAGCTTTCGTCTGATTTTGTGCCTTTATGGAAGGAGAAATCCTGTTCAATAAGAAGAACTATTATCCGATAAACCAAATATAAAGCCGTGGCGGAAAACACTATCGTAAAAAGCTCAAGCCTTGTCAAAACGTTTGCAAAAGGAAGAATTGCAAATAGATGAGAAACCATCATGTAAAACGGGAATCCCGGTGGGTTTGGTATTCCAAGCGTATAAGATGCGGCAATCATCGCTCCTGAATCAATCCAAAGAATAGAAGGCGGTTTTGTTATCCAATAAACAATAAACGGAAAAACTACTAAGAGAAAAGGTAAGAATATTTTTGGTTCAAGATATTTTTTAAACATAAACTATTTAATTTTCCCGACGAATTTCATTCGTGCGGGATCCCGAATGGAAACTACCATCGGGACA
>CAYIOB010000003.1:0-30404 GCA_964364925.1 uncultured Gammaproteobacteria bacterium | reverse complement strand
AAACTCCTCAAATTGATGTATTAATTTTTCAAATTGTCAAATCTGCAACTTCTATGGGAGCAAACGTTCAAGAGGCGTATGGTGCAGAATCAAAAAAAGATTTTATTGCCAAATACTCTATAGTTAAAAAAGAGTCTAAAGAGACTAATTATTGGTTAAGAGTTATTGAAGATACAAATCCGGGTATTGAAAAACGCATAACAGAGCTTCGGCAGGAAGGCTTAGAAATAGTAAAAATTATATCGGCAATTATCATTAATACAAAAGGAAAGATTTAAGCATTTAATCATTCATTTGAAATTTGCTTATTTGCTTATTTGCTTATTAACCCGAATTGGGTCTTGACAACTATGTAGAAAAATGGTTTGCTAGTTATAGCATTATAATAAATTAAGGTATGAACTTATTGCCTAAAGTTAAAATTTATAAAAATAAATCCTCTTTATTAAGTATTGTTTTAAATCTTTCCCTCCTATTCCTTACTTTTGCCTATCCTCTTTTATATCCACAAAAAGCAAATGCTGCTGTAACAGAAGCTTTTGTTAGATTTGATAGGTTAGCAACAGCCGCAGCAATTAGTGGTACCGCTTGTTTAAAATCTACATTAACCACGCAAACAAATGTCGTTATTGTATTTCCTCAAGACTGGACAATCAGCGGAACTGCCGCGAACTGGACAGTAACAACAACTAACTTACCGACCGACCCGGTTGGCGGAGCAGCAGCTACGGCCTGGCCGGGTATTGGCACTGCAACTTCAGTAACAGGACTTAGCGTAGTTTTTCCGGGAACAGCTTTAGCTGCCGCAACATTCTATTGTTTTAACTTTGCAGGCGCCAGTTCAACTGTTGGCGCCGCCGGAAATGATAAAACAGGCCAGCTAAAAACTCAAGGAGGAGCTCCATATACAGATAGTGTTGACTGGGCAACTTCAGTTGTCGCATCGGGAGCCGATCAAATAACAGTAACAGCATCTGTTTCTGCAACGATGACATTCTCTCTAAGCGGAGCCACCATTGCTCTTGGCACATTAAATACAAGCACTGTTGTTTCAGGAACTGCAATAACGCAGACCGTTTCAACTAATGCCAGAAACGGATGGACATCATGGATTAAGGGTGCGCAGGGAACAACCACAATAGGAGCTTTGAATTCAACTGTAGCAAGTGCAAATATTAATGCTCCTGCTGCTTATCCTACAGTAAGCGATGCTAATGCAACACCGGGTTATGTAATAGATATAAATACAGGAACAGGATCGCCAACTATTGCCACCGCATACAACGGAACCGATACCAATTCCGGCGGAGCATCAACTACGCTGCTTAGACAAACGGCAACGAAAACAACTTCCGGAGCAGGAGATACAGTAACTATAGTAGCAAGAGCAAAAATTGCCTCAACACAAGCAGCCGCAACCGATTATACCGATACCCTTACTGTTGTTGCTGCCGGCTCATTCTAGGCTAAAACATGAATTATGGACGAAAAAAATTACTACTGCCTCTTATCCTTTTAGGCTTAGCAACTCTTCTTTTTTTATTCCCCAAGGTCTTCGCCCAAACCCCCTCTAATTATGACGTGACTGTTTCTCCTGTGTTCTTTGATTTCTCTTCTAATCCGGAAGGTACAATTTCAGATAAGATAAGGATAAGAAATAATACAACTTCCCCTCTTCCGATTAGAATTGAAGTTAAAAGACTAACAGGAGATGAAAGCGGAGACTTAGTTTTAAGAGATGATAACAGCGACAATAGTCTTTCTTGGATTAAATTTAATTCTAATACTTTTGTAGCCAAACCATTGGAATGGACAGATGTTCCTTTTAAAATCGACGTTCCAAAAGAAGCTGCTTATGGATATTATTTTGCAGTAAGCTTTACACAGGATAATACAAATCCTCTTGCGAAAACAGGAGTAGCGCTCACAGGGGCTGCAGCAGTACCTATTCTTTTGAATGTTAGAAAAGAAGGGGCGAAATTTCAGGGCAAAATGGTAAGTTTTAAAACAGACTCTAACTATTACGAATATCCGCCTGTAAAATTAATTACAACATTTGAAAACACAGGCAATGTCCATGTAAGACCACGCGGCAATATTTTTATTAAAGACTGGTTAGGAAGACAGGTCGCAGTTTTAAATATAAATAATACCCAAAGCACAGTTTTACCGAATATTAAAAAGTCTTTTGAATCTTCTTGGGACGATTCTTTTATAACAGAAGAGCCAAAAATGGAAGATGGACAGGTAAAGCTTGATAAAAACGGAAAGCCCGAAACAACTCTTAAAATAAGATTTGATAAAATATTGGATTTAAAAATAGGAAGATATACGGCAACTGCTCTTTTGGTAATAAGCACCAGTACCAGAGATATACCTTTCCAAGCAGAAACTAGTTTTTTTGTATTTCCTTGGAAAGTTGTAATTGGAGTAATTTTATTTGTTATTTTCGCAGGAATAGGATTCTTTAATACATTTAAAAATATGCTAAAAAGAATCTCGAGATTATTTGGAAGAAAAAAGAAAGAGGAAAATAGTATTTAGTATCTAGTATTTTGTATTTAGTATGAAATTTAAGATTTTTATTTGCTTATTTGCTTATTTGCTTATTTTTACATTCGTAGCGCTTTCAGCGCTTGCCCAAACTCCCTCCAACTATGACGTGACTGTTTCTCCTGTGTTCTTTGATTTCTCTTCTAATCCTGAGAGTACAATTTCCGATAAGATAAGAATAAGAAACAACACAACTTCCCCTCTTCCCATTAAGCTTGAGGTTAAAAGATTAACAGGAGATGAAAGCGGAGATTTAGTTTTAAGAGATGATAACAGCGACACTTCTTTATCCTGGATAACATTCTCAACCGATAAAATTGTCGCAAAGCCTTTGGAATGGACAGATGTTCCTTTTAAAATCGACGTTCCAAAAGAAGCTGCTTATGGATATTATTTTGCAGTAAGCTTTACACAGGATAATACAAATCCTCTTGCAAAAACAGGAGTAGCTCTCACAGGGGCTGCAGCAGTCCCTATTCTTTTGAATGTTAGAAAAGAAGGGGCGAAAGCCGATGCAAAAATTTTAGAATTCTCTACAAAAACTTATATCAACGAATATTTGCCGATAGATTTTCTGGTTAAACTTGAAAACACAGGCAATATCCATGTAAGACCCCACGGAAATATCTTTATAAGCGATGGCTCAAGTAAAGATATCGCTATCTTAAACGTCAACCAGTCTTCGGCAAATATAATTCCCGGCACAAAGAAAACTTTTGATATTTCATGGACCGACGGTTTCCTGGTAAAAGAACCAGTTATTGAAGATGGTCAGGTGAAATTGGACAAAAACGGAAAGTCTATTGAAAAATTAACCATCAATTGGAATAAATTAACAAGTTTCCGAATAGGCAAATACACGGCAAATTTACTTTTGGTTTTTGACAACGGCAAAAGAGATGTTTCGCTTGAATCAACAGTAAGTTTTTGGGTTATTCCTTATAAGGCAATAATAGTAATGGTAATTACATTAATTATAGCTATAATATTAATCAGATTTATTATTAAGATATATATCAATAGAGAAATCAAAAAAAGAATGAGGCAATAATTTATTTTATAAATACTAGAGATCTAATAATATTATCAAATAAACTATAAACTTCCTTATAGCTGCTACCGGTAACAGCAAAAGAATAAATTTTATTATTTACAAAGAAAAAACCTGTCTTCTCTGCTAGGCCTGCATTTTTAGAGAATATTAATCCTTTCTGGTCTTTAATAATAATTTCTGACTCCTGATATCCAGTGCTTTTATCTTCCCTAAATTTAACTCCTGAAATATCTTTTATGTCTTTTAAATCAGATGCATTTTCCATAACAGAAAAATTTAGAATAAGACGCGGATTGTCAATATCGAAAGAAAAACTCTCTATTATAGAGGTATTTTTTGCGGTATTGGGATCTCTGTAGGTGTAAATCTTAGCTTTAGCAGGATATTTAAAACTAGTATATTTTCCCTTATATTGGGCGTCTCCTTTGGGAGCATCATCCGTAAGATTGGGTTTTCTGCCTAAAATTTTGGCAATTGCGGTTTCTTTTTCAGCTTGCGATAAGCTTTTCGAAGAACTATTGAGAATGTTAAATAGAAAAATTATGCCTATAACGACAAGAATAATTAACCCTAGGACAATAAACTTCTTCATTAATTTAATATAGCACAGAACAAAAAACGTATGCTATGATTAGTTTATGTTAAGTCAAAATTCAAAATTCAAAATTCAAAATTTCAGGTCAAAACTCCCTTCGGTCTCGCTCAGGGCGGGCAAAACTTTTTACTTTTTAATTGCATTTTTGACTTTTGCCTTTTTGCTTTTAAATTTTTCTTCGGCGCAGGCCCAAACTCCACAAAAAGGAATAACCGTTTCGCCTTCAATTGCTCACCTTGACTTAGCCACCGACCCTGCTGAATATGAATTAAGCTATGTCAACAATACAACTTCTGAAATTACTCTTCTCCTAAGCGTACAGGATTTTACCGAGCTTGAAGAAAGCTATAAATTCAGCTTTTTGGAAGGAAAAGACGCCAAGAATTATAAATATTCCCTTTCTTCCTGGATTTCCTTCGAAAATAGAACGATTCAACTTTCTAAAGGAGAAAAAAAATCAGTCAAAATTTTTATTGACAGCCAAAGGATTACTAAAGGCGGTCATTATGCAAGTATCCTGGCAGAAATTGTTCAGCCTGAAACAAAAGAACAAGTAAATGTAAAAGCTATTTTATCAAGCCTTTTGTTTGTCAGAGCCTCAACCGGCCAGGAAATAGAAGAGGGCAAAATAAGCTCGTTTAAACCCCTAAGAGACGGTATTGAATACTCTGATGCCTATATACTCCGTTTTGAAAATAGCGGCAACGTACACGTGATTCCATATGGTCTAATTCAGGTTTTCGACCCCTTAGGTAATTTAGCGGCGAAAGGGATTTTGAATGAAGGCTCTTTGGATGCTTTGCCCGAAAGCATTAGACGCTACGACACTAAGGTAACAACTTATCAAAAAGTGCTTGTGCCGGGAATTTACACGGCAAAAATCAATATACATTTTGGCAAAACTAATCAAAAACTAACAACTACGGTTAGATTTTTCTCTCAAGGAATGTTTAATTTTGTAAAAATCGGCCTGGGGTTAGTTTTGATAATTATCTTAATACTCTTCTTGAGGCATCAAAAGAAACATCGTTATAATTCCTAAATACTAGATACAAAATACCAGATACAATATACAGAGGTTATACCGTCCTCTTGTAGCTAGCTTGATGCTCGGTTCTGATTTTTTCCTCGTTGGGGCTTTCAAAATGTTCTTTTATAAAAGTCATTGTTTCTTTGGGATCCTGCGTGTTTACATAAACGCCGGTGCCAAGCTCAAAACCGCCTAAACTCTTTACTCTTGGAATAAGTCTTAAATACCAATCCCCCCCGGGATAGATGTAAAAATTAAAAGGAAACTCGTGGCCGTGCCTTAAATCCATAATTTGGATAAGTCTGTAAAGTGTTTTGGCAAAATCTTTTATTTCCTCGTTGGTAATCTCCGAAAATATTCTGCCCCGCTTTTTTGGGAAAACCCAAACCTCATCCGGCCACTCTGAAGCTGCCGGACAGGAAAGCATAAAATGGAGAGTTTCCTGAAATTCTCCCTCTGATGAGACATGAAGCCTTGGAATATCCATTTTCACATGTTCCGGCACAACCGCAAGCTGACTATGCGGATGAGGCAAACTTTCACCTCCTTCTTCCCCATGATTGTGAAAAATATAAACCTGACCCTTATCCTGATGTGTTTGAAAACGCTGACGGAAAGTTTTGAGAATTAATTCCGATTGCGAAAGCGGAAGCTCGTCAAAACTTTTGTGATGGTCCGGAGAGTGAATTATTACCTCGTGAATCGGCGCAAAAGGGAATTTGTTCGGAAGAACTCTTACCTGCCAGCCCGCAACGCTACGCCCGTCTGCCATTCGGCTTGAGCCGTCAGGCGATTGCCGGGCAGGCGAAGCGTTGCTGGCGGGCCAGCTGCTGTATTCTTTTCCATCTTGAACTCTATAAACCTCTCTCTCGTTTGCTTCCCTGCCAACACAGAATGGACAGACCGGCTCACTTCCCTTTGCTTCGTCCGGCCTTTTCGCCCGCCTTGGTGCAGAAATAACCCAATTTTTTGTAACCGGGTTTTGAATAAACTTAAAATCCATCACTATCAGTAGCTAGTAACTAGTTACTAGTATCTAGTTGCTAATTACTAGTCTCTAATATCTAGTTTCTAGTATCCAAGAAGAAAATGCAAGATAGAATTAACTATGGGAGAGTATGTTTTAGATATAGTCATACTAGAGCATGGGTATGAATTTTGGCCTCCGGCTAATTAATTTATTAAGGTCTTTGGCAATTAAATTTAATAAGCGCTATATTGGGCAAATAGGGGTTTTGGATTGATTTGACAGCCTTTATTATATTTAATAAATTGTTTTTTTGCCTTTTTTATTGTGAAAATTTGAGAATTTTGGCGTTATTTTTTTGCTCTGTTTATCATTTTGTAAAAGAAAATTCAGAAAACTTTAAAAATTATGTTTTCTCGGTAAATCCTCGGTAATTCATTTTTCTAAATATACCCCGAAGCTAACTGTTTTTGAATTTTTTACGAAATTTGGTGAAATTTACCGATTTTTAAAGTATGTCTTTTTATAACCTCTATCCTTTGCTATCAAAAGATATAAATATATATAACTGTAGTATAAATTATTTCTCTATCCGCCGATTAATTTACTATATACACCTTCGTAACCCTCTACCATTTTATCAACGGTAAACATACCCTCGACTCTTTCACGGCAAGCTTTTCTCATTTTCCCTGCTTCTGTTTCTGATAAGGAATTTACTCCCTGAACAGCCTCAATTAAACCCTCTATCCCTCTTTTTTTAATAATCCAGCTTCCTTTGCCAGGCCTGTCTTCGTCATCCGGATCAATTATGAACCCTGTCAAACCATCTATAACTATTTCAGAAACACTCCCCCTGTTATAAGCGACAACCGGTGTTCCGCACGCCATAGTCTCGATCATAACCATACCAAATGGTTCTTCCCATTGTATTGGAAATAGGAGGCATAACGCATTGCCCAGGAATTCATGCTTTTTGTTAGGATCTAGAAATCCGGTAAAACTAACTTCAGAAGTGATACGAGGACTGATAACATTCTTGTAATAAGGCAGGTTTTCGTATTGTGTTTCCGGCGATGTGGCTATCCTGATCTTTTTTTTGACTGCATTTGCAATGTCTATAGCAATTTCCACTCCTTTTTCCTTCTCCATTCTGCCTATAAACGCCAGATACTCACCTTTATTGGGAAAAAAATGATATTTCGAAGCGTTAATACCGTGATACACGGTATCAATAAAGTTGAGGTTGAGCTTGTCAAATCTTTGAAATGCCTTGCTTATTGAAACATAATTTTGCTGTTTAAATTTCTCCAGCAACCAATAGAATAAAGCATTTTTATTAGAAGGCAAAGGATCATGAAGCGTGTAAACAGTAGGAAACTTGGTTAGCTCATTAAAAAAGTGTGCCAGGGTATCGTGATACGAGTGAACAATATCAAGCTTGCCATCCAAAGCCATTTTATAACACTGTTCTGTTAAATCCATCTCGTATGATCTCTTAAGGGTATAAAAAGATGCCCACTTGAACCGTTCACCGCCTGATTGCCCTTGCGCTTTTTCTTTGATAAGGCTGTTTTTAAGTAAGCCCTCATCGCCGCCAATTAAAATTGCTTTTGTTTTTATATCAGGGGCTGTAAAAAAATAAACTTCGTGCCCTTTATCAACCAATCCGTCTGCAAGAGCAAGGCTAAGATCTCGCGGTGCGAAAATCTTGTCTCCGAATAATGTTGGAGACATATAAATAGATGGCGAAATTAATCCTATTCTCATAATTTTAGAAGTGCTTTTTCGTAATCGTTAATCATTTTTTCAACAGTAAAGTTTTCTTCAACCCGCCTTCTGCAGTCTTCCCTGCCTATAAAGTTAATTTTTAGCAATGAATCGGCCATTTGATCCTCATTTTCAACCACAAAGCCTGTTTTTCCGTTTACCACAACTTCGGGAACTGCCCCATGATTAAAAGCAATAACCGGTGTTCCGCAAGCCATTGCTTCTATCATAACAAGTCCGAAAGGTTCTTCCCAAAGAATGGGAAAAAGAAAAGCTTTCGCGTTCATATATAGTTTTAGCTTTGCTTCAAAACCCATTTCGCCTACCCATTTAATTTGCTCTCCGTCAATATCTTTTTCTAGCTCCTCAAAGTAATCTTTGTCTCTTATCTTGCCTGCAAGAATGAGTTTTTTGTTCATTTTTTTCGCTACGCTTATGGCGGACGCCTGGTTTTTGTGCCTGCCTATCGTCCCAACCATAAGGAGGTACTCTTCGGGCTTTGCGTTAAATTTGAATTTACCAATATCAACTCCATTGTAAATTGTTGCCAAATATTGCAAATCCGGATAATTTTTTCTCTGAGCATTGCTGATTGTTATTATTTTTGTATTGAATTCTTTAAAAATTGAGGCTAGGTCAGCAAAAAGATTCAAATGCATTACGTTAACGAAAGGCTTATTAATTAGCTTTGCAATGGGCAGAAATACTGCTTCCCCCCGCATATTATTTAGAATTAAATCATATTCGTCTTTGAATTCAATCATTTTTTGAGACACACCAGCCAAATACACCTGCTCAAGCCTTAGTTTTCTTGATGACTCTGTTAGGCTTGGGTCGAATTTCGCTTCGCTTTTGCTTCCGGCAGCCAAATCTCCTCCCCCAACCTCAACAACTTTAACCGCTGAGCCCAGAAAATTTTCCGCAGTACCTTTTGCTCCAAAAAGAATAACTTCGTGGCCTTTTTCCGACAAGCCTTTTGCCTGATAGTAAGCAATCCATTCGGTTCCGCCCTGAAACGGAGGAAAAACAGGCAAAGCAACAGATCCTAAAATAGCAATTCTCATTTTCCTAAAAAAATCTTATTAAAAAAAGTGTTCAAGGGTCCTGCTTCTATTTTTTGTTCTTTTTTCCTGAATTCGCGGTACATCAATTCATATCTATGAGCAACTTTTTCCCAAGTAAAGCGCTCAACTATGGTTTGCCTGGCTTTGCTTCCCATTTTTATTCTCAAAGCATCATCTTTTAATAAAATATTAACTTTCTCTGCGATTTCTTTTGAATTTCTTGGTCTGACAAAAAAACCGTTTACGCCTTCTTTTACAGCCAGCGGAATGCCGCCTTTTCTGGTAACTACAACCGGCGTTTTTGTTGCCATAGCCTCAAGAACCACCAAGCCCAAAGGCTCATCCCAAACGCTTGGAACAACACAAACGTCTGCCCGGTAATAGAGCTTTATAAGGTCGTGATTATCAATAAATCCGAAAAAACGGACGTTTTTAAGATTGAGTTCTTTAACCAAGCTTTCAAGATGTTTTCGCTCCGGTCCGTCTCCCGCAATTCCAATTATTGCATCTATATTTTTTGCAGCTGAAATTAAATATCTAACTCCTTTATATTTCGTCAGCTTTCCGGAGAAAAAGACCAATTTTTTTCCTTTAAGACCATATTTTCTGTCTATACCGTTTAAATCCATCGTCTCGGGAAACATTGATAAATCTACTCCTCCGGGAATAACTCTTGTTTGCTTATTGAATCTATTTGTGAAAATCTCTTCCATCCATTCTTTAGTCCAATAACTGTTAGGCACGATTCTTCTTGCTTTAAGCAGTGCCTCTTCGGTTAAGTAAGGGTACCTCTTGTCACTTTCGAGGGTCGGCAGCTCCGAGCCGTGAACTGTAACAATATAATTTAACCCATAAGCTATTTTAATAAACCTGGCAATCCAGGTTAAAGGCATTAAATGATGAACATGAATAATATCAGGCTCAAAATCATCAACCGCTTCAACAACTGTTCTAAAATAAGCAAGGTAATTGGCCGATAGTTCCTTTCCGGAAACTTTTGTATACAGTTTTACATCAGGCCACTCCGGATGACCGGTAAAAGCAATTTTAACCGGAAGCGAAACGGAGTAGATTTTTACGCCTTCTATTTTTCTTTTATCAGGTACAACCATGGCAACTTTGTGTCTTTGCGCTACTTCCTTGGCAAGCTCCCGGGCATAAGTTCCGGAACCCGAACCAAAAAGCGGAAACATCTGAAGATATAAAATTCTCATTAAATTGAATTATACCATTTTTATCTTAAATTTCTCTTTGCAAATCAAGTCTGACTTGACAAACCAAGTCTGACTTGGCAAACCAAAAAAATGAATTTGATAAGCCTTAGCTGTCTTTTTATTCTCCGGGGCTGGATTATGAGACGGAACAGCCATTCCAAGCCCGATTTTCTGATGAATTTTGGAGCGCGTCTGACTTTTCCGCTGACAAAATCAAAAGCTCCCCCAACTCCGATTGCGACTTTAACCGGAAGCCTTGAAAGATTTTCCGCAATCCAAATTTCCTGTTTCGGAGACCCAAAGGCAACAAATAGGATATCTGTTTCGGGGTATTTTTTTTCAAAATTCCACTCTGTTTCTGTAAAATTAATTTTTAGTCCGGGGTATTTTACACGTAAGCACTCGGCAGTTAATTCTGCTACGTTAGGGCCTCCTCCAAGAAATCCCACCGTTATAGGCCGTTTTGATAACTCCTTGCATAACCTTTCCATGAGGTCTACCCCGTGTATTCTCTCCTTTAATGGTTTCGAGAGTAACCTAGACACCATCATTATCCCAATGCCATCCGGCAAGGCCAATTTTGCACCATTGAGGACTTTCTTATAGTTGGAATCACTATCGGCAAGCACTAAAATTTCGGGGTTAGGGGTTACAACATAGTACTTTTCTTCATTTTTTTTTAGGCCTTTTATCATTAACTCTAGGACTTCTTTGATTTTTAAGTTATTAAACCCTACTCCGAGCAAAAATATTTTGTTTTCCATCTTAATTTACTATAAGGCAGTTTACTTTTTCTATAAATTTTGCTATTTTACCCATTTTGAACATATTTAGTATGCAATATTTCATCTTAAACCTTACTCTTACGTGCTCAAAAAACTGATTGTTTTTATTACCTTCATAATCTAATTACTATAAATCTTATTGTCCGTGAAAATTTTCATGAAAATATGAAAATTCATAGGTTCGAAATTTTAAGTAACAAGATTATAGGATATAAAATAATTCATCATTTAACATCTGCCATTTACCATTTATTAATTCATTGTTAAATTGGTAAATTGTTAAAATTGCTGAAATTACTTAGCATTACAAATTAATATAGCAATCAAACAATAGAACAATTCAACAATTTTACTTTCTCGCTATGCTTCTTTTGTAAAGCTCGATATTTTCAAGAGCAACTCCCGTCCCCCTGACAACACACAAAAGCGCATCTTCCGCCACGTGACAAGGAACCCCTGTAACCCTTGTCATTAACTTATCAAAATTATTTAATAAAGATGTGCCGCCCGACATGACAACCCCTTTATCAATAATGTCACTTGCCAACTCCGGAGGCGTTTGTTCTAAAACTCCTTTGACCGCTTGAATAATATCTATTAAAACAGGATAGATTGCTTCGTTAACCAACGCCTCTGTTAACTCTATTGTTCTTGGCAATCCGGTTACGCTGTCTCTTCCTCTTATTTCAATCTTTTTCTCTTCTGCCGCCTTTTTGTCGTCAACAAGCGCGTTGCCCATGTTAATTTTTATCTCTTCGGAAGTTCTCTCACCAATAAGAAGGTTAAATTTTTTCTTTGTGTAATTGGCAATTGCCTCGTCGATTTTATTTCCGCCGACTCTTACCGAATGATGGACTACAACCCCGCCCAAAGAAATAACGGCAGCCTCGGTAGAGCCTCCGCCAATATCAACAACCATATGCCCCGCAGCCTGAGCAATAGGTATTTTGGCGCCTATTGCAGCGGCCAAAGGCTCGTCTATAAGGTAAGCCACTTTTGCTCCGGCAGACATTGTTGCATCCAAAACCGCTCTTCTTTCAACCTGAGTAACCCCCGAAGGGATGCAAACCATAACTTCGGGTTTAAAAAAGCGGGATTTGCCTGCGGCTTTGTCGATAAAATACGAGAGCATTGCTTCGGTAATCGTATAGTCTGCAATTACTCCGTCTCGAAGAGGCCTCATAGCGACAATATTACCCGGAGTTCGGCCAAGCATATCCTTTGCTTCCCTGCCGACAGCCACAACTCTGTTTTCTTCGGCAGTCACAGCAACAACAGTCGGCTCGTTTAAAACGATACCTTCTCCTGCCAGATAAACAAGCGTATTGGCGGTTCCCAAATCAATTCCTATTCGTTTAGAAAGCATATTTAATAAAAATCCGAATCCTTGGATTTCTTGAAGTTAGAAATGCGATTTTCTTGAGCTTGAATTCTTGATTTCAAGATTTCTAGACATCAAGATCCAACTTCTCACTTCCAACATCAAGCTATCTGTTCCTAGTTTGAGATTTGAGTTTATTCTAACTATATCAAAATATATTGTTACTCTATCAAAAATTTTATTTTTGCTTTGGATAAAATCGATTATAATCCCCTAACCTGCCATCTTGCAAGAGCCATTATTAGTCTGTATAATCCGATTTAGTGAAAAAACAAATAATTATTTCCGCGCTAATTCTCCTTTTTATGCTTACCGCTACAGCACTTGTTGTCTTTTATGGAAGGGGCTATCGCTTTGATTTTGGCAAGGGAGTTCCAAACCTGTCGGGAACAGGCCTGTTGGTTGCTACAAGCAGCCCGGACGGAGCCCAAGTCTTTGTAAATGGCCATTTGACAACGGCAACAGCCAATACGATAAACCTTGCCCCGGGCACTTATGACGTAAAAATTGTTAAAGAAGGCTATTTGCCTTGGCAAAAAACCTTAATAATAAAAAATGAGGTTGTAACTAAGGCCGATGCCCTTTTATTCCCTACCGCCCCAAAACTTGAGAGTATAACTAATATAGGCGTTCAAACTCCTGTCCTTGACCCTTCCCGCACGAAAATTGCCTATACGGTTGCCTCCCAATCCGCAGCCAAAAACGGTATTTATATTTTAGACACAACCGTAAGGCCGATTCTAACTCTGCAAAGTTCCTCAAACCAAATAATTAACGATACAATTAATGCTTTTTCCAAGGCAAAGCTCCAGTGGTCTCCTGACGGCTCCGAGCTTCTTGCAAGCATCCCGGGAGTCCTTTCGACAACAACTTACCTTCTTAAGACAAACGGGTTTAATCAAAGCCCTCAGGATGTAACAGAAACTATGGAAAGCGTAAATGCCGCTTGGGATAAACAAAAAACAGATAAGGAAAAGTCCTTAACCGACGGCCTTCCCAAGCCGCTGAAAGCTATTGTGCTATCCGGTTTCAGGGTTATCGAATGGTCACCCGACGAAACAAAAATACTTTATATTGCATCAATATCCGCAGAGCTTCCGCTAATTATAACTCCAAGGCTAATTGGTACGGATTCAACCCCGGAGGTCAGAAACATTCGGAAAGGTTCTCTTTATGCTTATGACATAAAAGAAGACAGAAACTATAAAATAGCTGACTCTTTACCAAACTCGGATAATTTAAATCTTTACTCGCCTTCTCCGATAATGTGGTTTCCGGACTCAAAACATTTAATTTATAACCGCAGCAATAAAATCGATATTATGGAATATGACGCAGGCAATCAGACAACCATTTACGCGGGGCCTTTTGTTGATTCTTATGTTTTTCCCTGGTCGGACGGTTCAAGAGTAGTTATTTTAACAGACCTCGGCAATCTTAATACCGCTCCCAACCTCTACACCGTAGGCCTTAAGTAAATACTACCAATACTACAAATATCAAATACGCAAATATTTAAATATTGAATTATTGGTACTTATTGGTAGTATTTGTGGCATTACTTTGGTTTGGCGAAAACAAACAATCTCTTCCAAGTCGTTCCCGGCGGCCAGCAGGTTTGAAGAATTAAGATTTCCGCGCCTTGATTTTGCGCATCTACAATATATGAAACATCTGTTGAATCAACTACTTTTGAACCTGTAACCACATAATTATGTCTTTTATTTTGAAAAAAGACTACCACATCATCGCCCGGCTGCAGATCTTTCAAGAGATAAAAAATAGCATTATAGCGCCCGACATTCCAGAAACTATCAGTTGAATGTGCAAAGAGATAGATATTTCCTTTCATTCCGGGAAAAACAGTTCCCTTTGCGTGCGCAACTCCTTTTTGCAGTATTGGCAGAAATTCGTTTTCATTCGAAGCGTCAATGTTGGCAAAAACTCTGGCGTTTGCCCCAATTTTTGGTATCAAAATACTAAAAGATGTATCGCTAGGTATCAAGATTTGCTCCTTTGGCCCTGCCAAAACATCTGCGAATCCGCCATTATAAACTTTAATTGAGCCAATTTTTTGCTGTTTTAGAATTTCTCCCAAGGGCGATGTCGTTTCCTTTGGTTCATAAACCTGGTAATGAACTCCCCTGGCCTGAACTATTTTAAAAGAAATTTCGTAGTAAAGAGCCGGCCCGAAAGTTGCCACAACACCGAAAACTGCAAATAAAACCAAAAAATTGCCAATGGAGCGGAGTATAAGATAGCGTATAATCTCTGTCTTGGTCACATTTTTTATTGTATCGTTAGTTGTGCTAAAATACAATTCAAGCCCTCGTAGCTCAACGGATAGAGCAGGCCCGTCCTAAGGGCAAGATAGAGGTTCAATTCCCCTCGAGGGTACAAAAGCGGAGTGTAGTGAATCGGTATCACGCTTCGTTCGGGACGAAGAGATAGAAGGTTCAATTCCTTCCACTCCGACATGGAAAAAAAAATACAATCAAAAATATTAATTAGAACAGGCAGTGTTATTTCAAGTCTTGGTGCTCTTACGCTAGCAGAAGGAGTGGTAGCTCAACGAGGAGAGTTAGGCTCCTTGGGAGTTTTTATCGGCGGAACAGGAGCTGTCATAGTCTTAACAGGAATCAGAAAAAAAAACAAAATATAACTTCCCTATTGAAAATTACTTAATAAAGTGCGATTATTGTCTTTATGGAAAATGCTCAAAGATTAACCAAAAAAGAGAAACGAGAGCTTAAAAAACAAGAATGGCAGGAGAAAGCCGAACGCGAAAAAAGAAACGCTTTATATAAAAAAGTTGGGATAATCGTTGGAGCTGTTTTAGTCGTAGTAATTTCCATAGCCGGACTGATTAAGCTTGCAGGCTCTCCCGGATCTTCGTCTTCTTTGGGAATTAAAGCTCCTCCAATTTCAAAAAGCGACATTACAAAAGGCTCGTCAAAAGCAAAAGTAGCTTTAATTGAATATTCGGATTTCCAATGCCCGGCTTGCGCCGCCTATTACCCGCTTATAAAACAGCTTTTTAGTGATTTTGGCGATAAAATATATTTTGCTTACAGATTTTTTCCCTTAACAAGCATTCATAAAAACGCAATGATTGCTTCCCAAGCCGCTTATGCCGCAAACCTTCAAGGCAAATTTTGGGAAATGCACGACCTGCTTTTTCAAACACAAACTTCCTGGGCGCAAACCGACAGCGCGGCCGAAACATTTGTTGCGTACGCAAAAAAATTAGGGCTTGATATCGATAAATTCGAAAAGGATATGAATTCCAATGAGGCCAAAAACTATGTTGCGAACTCTCAAAACCAAGCAACCGCAATCGGCATCAATTCAACTCCAACTTTTTTTGTAAACGGCCGGCAGCTTATAAACCCCCGAGGCTACGACGAGTTTAAAAAAATAATTGGCGATGAGCTTAACAAGAAATAATTTATCTATAGCCTCCCTTATCCTTGGCTTTTTAGGATTTTTGGATGCAACGTACTTAACGATTCTTCATTACAAAAATGCATTTCCGCCCTGCACTGTAACCGGTAGCTGTGAAACTGTTCTGACAAGCCAATATTCCGTTATTTTAGGCGTGCCGATTTCACTTCTTGGCAGCTTATTCTATCTAGCGGTAATCGCTTTTAGCCTGGCGGTTCTGCTGGATAAAAGAAAAATATTTGCTCACGGCTTGTTCTTAACTGCCTTTTCCGGACTTTTTGTTTCGGCGGTTTTGTTTTTTGTACAATTTTTTATTTTGAAAGCTTTTTGCCAATATTGTTTACTATCCGAACTCATAACTTTGGCGATTTTTTTTGTTTCCTCCCTCCTCTACTCCAAATTCCTCCGCAGTTAATAAGCAAATATCCAATAAGCAAATAAGCAAATTAATGCAAAATGATAAATAATAAAATGATTTTATTATGAATTTAGGCATTGAACCTTTAATAATTTATTTGTAGTATTTGAAATTTGTAGTATTGGTAGTATTTTACTAGATGAGCTCTTCTGCTCTCTTATAGTTGCGGATTTCCTCGGGATTAAACCACAGATTTTTTTCAAAATTTGCTTCTTCAAGACTTGACGAAATATGCACTAAATTCATAACTCCTCTTTTTTCGGCGTTGGCGTATGCGGCAGAGTCAGTTGAATAATCTCCCCTGATTGTTCCTGCAGGAGCGTGAACGGGCATTGTGGGACCTGTCATTGCAATTACATTGTCCACAGCATGTCTTCCTTCCAAAATCATTGCAATCATCGGCCCGGATTTAACATAGTCAAAAAGCCATCCCTTAACCATTTTTCCTAATTCCTGAGGATCATCTGTTCCGAGGTCCTTCTTAGCGTCTTTTCCATATTGAGTATAAGTTTTAAGAGTTTTTTCTCCCCATCTCTGAAGAGTTTTAGGATCGTCGGCCTTATAATGCTTAAGCAGGGCTTCGTCTTTGGCCTCGACCATTTTCATGGCTATAATCTTAAGACCTGTTCTTTCAAAACGGCGAATTATTTCGCCGACAAGTCCTCTTTTAACCCCGTCGGGCTTTATCATTACAAATGTCTGTTCCATAATTTCAGTTACTAGTTTGTCAGATACTAGTTGGTTAGATTTTTGATTTATCTACCAACAACCATCTCATATCTAGTATCTAGTATCTAGTATCTAGTATCTAGTATCTAGTATCTAGTTATAAAGATAGCAAGTTTTCAAAATTTTGTCCACTAGCGAAATTTCCGATAATTGCCATATTCATGCTTTTTTCAACAAAGTATTTTTGAGCGGCTTTTTCTACGTCTAAAACTGTAACTCTGTCGATTTTTGCCATAATTTCATCGGGATTTTCAATTTTTTTTTCCAAAATCTCCTGCTGGGAATAAAAACCGGCCACCGAACGGCTGTCTTCAAGCTCCAAAACAAAATGTCCTTTTAGAAATTCTTTTGCTTTTGTTAATTCCGCGGCGGTTATTCCGGCTTTACCCTTTGCAAATTTTGCGTACTCCTCAACTATTACCTTAATGCCCTCTTCCGCTCTTTTTGGATCAAGGCCTGCCGTTGAAACCAAATTGCCAACATCCTGATACTGTTCGGAGGCTGTTCTGACATAATAAGCAAGTCCTCTTTTTTCCCTAACCTCATGAAAAAGTCTCGAGCTCATTCCCCCTCCCAAAATTGCGGAAAGAACGGACAAGCTATGGCGGTCGGGATGATTAAGTGGTACGGTTCTAAACCCTAAGGCAATATGCACTTGTTCTGTTGTTTTTTGCTTGATGAAGGTTTTTGGTTTTTCCTGTTTTTCAATTACCTTATCATATCGCAATATATCAAATTTAGGCATTTGCCCAAAATATTTTTCGATAAGCCCGACTGTTTTATCTTCATTTATTCCCCCGGCAACAACAACTGTAATATTATCTGCGCTGTAAAGACTTTGCATGTAATTTTGAAAATATTCCCTATTAATTTGCCTGATAACATCTTTCTCGCCTGCTATGTCCCAGCCCATTGGCACGTCTCCATACAAAAGCCTTTCATAAACATCACCAATTTTCCTCGAAGGAGTATCTTCATAAAGATTAATTTCCTCTAAAATTACGCCTTTTTCTTTCTCTATTTCCGTTTGATCAAGTTTTGAATTCTGAAGCATATCGGACAAAACATCCAGGCATAAATCAACATGCGAAACAGCAGATTTTACATAATAACCCGTTGTTTCTTTACCTGTAAAAGCATTGAATTCGCCGCCTATTCCGTCAATTAGATTTGAAATATCAATTGCCGAGGGGCGCTTTTGAGTGCCTTTAAAAGCCATGTGCTCCAAAAAGTGAGATATTCCGTTGTTTTTTCTTGTTTCGTAGCGGCTCCCTGCTCCAACCATAACCAAGGAAGTAGCGCTTTCAAATGACGGCATTGGAACTGTGATTATGCGGAGGCCGTTAGGAAGGACATTGCGATTGTACTTCATGAGTTAGGATTATAACAGAGAACTTTAGTTATTTAAAGAGACAAAGATTTTGAAAATTTAAACTTTTTACGTAGAATTCTTGAAGTTAGAGATTGAGACTGGATATTGGAATCCTTGAAATTACGATTTAGATCTTTTTGACGTTGGATCTTCTTGATTTTCTTGACATTGACTTCCTTGATATCTTGAATTCAAGAATTCTTGATTTCAAATAATCAAATTCAAGGATATCCAACTTCTAACATCAAAAAATCCGATTCACTAACTTCCCACTCCAAGAAATCTACATCTTCATCATCTTGCAATTATTGTTCCGCAGTAACTAGTTGCTAGTTACTAGTCGCTGGCAAAAAGGGCTTGCATTTTTATAAAATTCCTGTTAGCGTTTATATAGATATGAAAATTCTCCTCATCGACGACGATGAAGCGCTAACCACTATTTTTACTGCCGCGCTTACAAAAGAGGGTTTTCAAGTAGTGGCCGCGAGCACCGGACAGGAAGGCCTTGATAAGGCAACAACCGAAGTGCCTAGTCTTATTTTATTAGATCAAGTTTTACCTGATTTTTCAGGCAACGATATTCTAAAACAGGTAAAATCGGATGAAAAAACAAAAAACATACCCGTAATTATACTTTCCAACTTTAGCCAGGAAGAGTTAGTCAAAGAAGCCATTAACGCGGGGGCGGCAGACTACGTATTCAAATACCAGGTGGAGCCAAAAGATGTAATTGAAAAAATTAAAAGGACATTGAATCAAACACAAAACTAATATGCAGCCCGGTCAAAACACAGATTACAAAAAATTACTAACAGAGGTTATTCAAAAACAAATGGTTATTTTAGGACCAAGTATATCTCTTGCCAAAGCCAGAAATGTTAAGGGCCTTGCTGTTGACGACAGTGGAACAGTTACAGACATCCAGGGTCCTCCGCAAGTACTCATTCAAGGCTTAATAGACCAATTCGTCCAGCTTTCAGGCCTTATCGTTAAAAAAACAATGGAGCCCCTGCTTTCTGCTTATCCGGATGGAGCCATAAATCAGGTACAGCCCTTACAAGCCGAGCCCTCTTCTGCCACCCCCCATGAACCCCAGGCTAACTCTGCTCAAAAAGCCATAAATCAAGCCGTTGGAGCCGTTAAGACCTAAAATATATGCTGGACACACAAAAACTTTTGACGATAGTTATCGAGGGAAGCTCTTTTATTTCCGTTCTTGCGTCGGTTGCCGCAGGAATTATCATGGTTAGCGTAACAAAAAAATTCGGAACAGGAATCCTGGCCAGCGGGTTTAAATCAATTGCTGTTGGTATCTTTTTTATAGCGGCCGGGATACTTATTGATGCGGTTGAGTCTTATTTGCAAGTATCAGGGATAATAAATACAAACTTTACCTATATTTTACTTTTGGCAAAAGCCCCGCTTTTTATAATCGGAACCTATATTATTGTTATAGGCAGTAAGAAAACAGGCGATAAGCTTGAATCGCTTACAAAATAATGAATGGATTTTTCAATCCCTCCAACATCTTCTTAATTAAACTGGATGATCTTATAAAAATTTCCGCCGCTGCCTTAATTTTATGGATAATCTATGAAAAAAGAAAAAGAAACGTAATTTTAAAGCAAGAAGAAATTGAAAAACAGAAACTATATCAAATTTCCGTTTTAAAAGAAATTCAGGATAAAATAAGTTACTCTTTAGACATAGAAGAAATAATTGACATTATTACAAGAAGTCTCAAAAACCTTTTCCCTTACTCAACAGCCTCCTCTATTGTTGTTAAGGAGGACAAGCTTATATTTAAAACTTACGCTGAAGAAAGCGTGAATCGTTTTTTTGTCGAACAAGTAAAAAAGAGTATGTTGGCTTCCATAAGCGCTCTTTTACCAAACCCACCGACATTCATCGACGAAAAACTTTCCGGAATTTCTTTAAACGAAGCTAATAAACTTCCCCTGGCCTCTTTTTTCCATATTCCGCTTATTGTCAACAATAAAGTTGTAGGACTTATAAACGTTTCCTCAACAGCTCCGAATCTATACAAGGAGGAAGCGGTAACAATTCTTTACCAAATTACCGAAAATGCTTCTAACGCTTTAACCAGGCTTCGGCAAGTCCTGGAGGCTGAAGAGAGTAAATTAACCTCAATGATTGGAAGTCTTGCTGACGGAGTTTTTATGGTAGACAGCAAAAACCGGCTTTTAATAATAAACGAAGCTGCTAAAAAATTCCTAAATATTCAAAGAGGAAGCATTACCATTCTTGATATTTTGAATGAAATGTCGGGAAAATACGATTTGCTGGGAAAAATAACCGAATCCGTATCCTCGAAAAAAACTATTGAAGAAAAAGAAGTAATAATCGGAGAAAACACTTTTCAAATATTCATTACACCCGTTTTTAATTCTAAAGAGAAAGATGCACAGAAAGTTATCGGAGCTTCAATCCTAATCCACGACATCACGGTAGAAAAAAACCTCTCAAGCATAAAAGAAGATTTCACCAATATGATGGTACACGAATTAAGAGCGCCTTTAACAGCTATAAAAGATTCCTCGGAGCTTATGCTTGAAGAAAAAAATCTAAAAACGCAGGAACAAAAACAGCTTCTTGGTATAATTGACTCTCAAACAAAGATGCTTTTGGAGCAAATAAGCTCTGTCCTTGATGCCGCAAAAATCGAGGCCGGAAGATTTACTATTCAAAAATCTCCAAATGACTTAAACCAGCTCATTAACGATGTCGTCGATACTTTTTCTCCCCAAGCTATAAAGAAAAATATAGAAGTAAATTCCTATGTCCCAAACGTCTTACCCCAAGTTAATTTTGACAGAATAAGAATCAGCCAGGTTCTTAACAACTTGGTCTCAAACAGCCTTAAGTTTACTCCTTCCGGCGGCAAAATTACCGTTTTTGGTGAAATAAACTACGACCACGTTATGGTTTCTGTCTCGGATACAGGCATTGGGATTTCCGAAGAAAATCAAAAAGACCTATTTTCCAAGTTTTATCAGATACGAAAGACTCCCCATGAGCTTGCAAAGAAAGGTACCGGGCTCGGACTATACATTGTTAAAGGTATCATTGAGGCGCACGGCGGACAAGTTTTGGTTAAATCCGGTGTGGGACAGGGCACGACGATTTCGCTTACCCTGCCTCTTTCGGATGACGTTTTACACCAAAACCAAAGCTATTCCAGGTCTTTCTTCCCCGCTTCTCTTACCGGTCTTAATTAAGAAGCTTCCAGGATTTTCCGTCTGAAACTATCTCCACTTCTCCATCTCTATCCGTTCTTAAAACTTTAATATTGTTATTTTTTAAAAGCGTTAGTATTTCCTTACTTGGATGCCCATATCGGTTTTTAGCGCCTACCGAAATTATTGCCAGAGACGGACTAATTTCCTTTAGAAAATTATCGCTCATCCCGGTTTTTGAACCATGATGCGGAACTTTTAACACGTCAATTTTCCCGGCTTCCCTTGCTATTTTATCCTCTATTACAACACCTGCATCACCTGTTAAAAGGGCTTTAAAACTGCCGTAAGACAAAAGTTCAATGACTGAAAAACCGTTTAAATCAAGGTTTTTAGCCTCAGACGGAAAATTACTTAAGGAATTCCGGACAAAATCAGCGCTTGGCCAAAGAGTTAGGAGACTAAAACTTTCCTTATTTGTAAAGATATCTCCTTTATAAAGATACGTAGCACTCAAATTTTTGAGTGCTAAATTATCTTGTAGTATTTTTGTCCCAAAGCCCGGATTTTGTATGTTTTCCGTGTCATAAGATATCACATTATATCGTTTGATAACCGAAATTAGCCCTGTGAAATGATCGGCATGGGGATGAGTCAATATTACAAGCTGTATTGTTTTATCCCAAAAAGGCATATGCTTTGAAAGACAATTTAAAACAGAATCGTCCGGTCCGCCGTCGACTAAAATATTAGAGCCGGTTGAAGTTCTTATGAAAATAGCATCTCCCTGCCCGACATCGCAAAAAACAAGGTGAAGCTTGCCGTCGTTAAACTTTGCAGACTCGTAAACAAATATCCCCCCAAAGGCAAAAAGTATAATAAAGATGATAAAAATAGATTTTCTAATCATTTTTTGATTTTGAAAAATAAAAAATCAAAGCTAAAAGCAGTAAATAATAGCCTAAAATAAAGCTTAAGGGTAAATCTTGCACGGTTAAAACTCCGCTTAATACACCAAAAAACATTACGATTTTTTGGAAAAAAAGCAAGAACGGGAGGCATAAATAGATTAAGATTGAACCCAAGGGCTGAAAAACCATCCCTAAAATTGCGCCAACTCCCCCCAAAATCATCAGCGTTGGAATAGTCCACAAAACAAGAGCATTTACTAGTATTGACCAAAGCGAATACGTACCAAAAGTTGCCAACAGAATAGGTAAAGTGGCAATCTGGGCGCTTAAAGTTATAAAAAGACCCTCTGTCAAAGGAAATTTTTTAGATAAATTACTAAATTTCTCTACTCTGTTAAATAACGGCCTTATATATAAAAGCCCCGCTGTTGCAGTAAAACTTAACTGGAAACCGATATCGGAAAGAAGAAGCGGCGAAATAAAAAGCATAATAAAACCTGTTAGAAAAAGTCCGTACGCTCCCAAACTTTGCCTGCCCAAAATCTGTGAAGAAAAAACCAGAATACCCATTATTGAAGCACGGATTATCGAAGGCTGCATGCCGGCTAAAAAAGCATAGAAAACAATTCCTAAAATACTTGCCAGAAGCGCTGTCTGACGCTTTAAGAAAAGCATAAAGATGGAACTTAAAAATCCTGCAACCATTGTGATATTCATTCCTGATGCCGCGATAACATGCATTACTCCGGAAAGCCTTAAATTATCAACAAACTCTTTTGACATCGGGCCTTTTATTCCAAAAACAATTCCTAGTAAAAGACTGGACAAATCAGGCGGTAAAGTCTTATTAAAAAGGTCTGCAACCGATTGGCGGACAAAAGATGAGACTGCTAGGATAGGACTTGCGTTCGTTTTCACAGCTTCAATTTTGGGAAAATTCAGGACATAAATAGACTTTTGACCTGTTATCAGATTCATCATCTGACTGCTTACCCTGTAAGGTTGCCCCCCGCCCCGGCGGGGTAAAACTCTTATGGGGCCGGATATTAATATCTTATCTCCGTATTTATATTGAGGATACAAGGCCGCAGTTACAAAAACATTCTCGCCTGTTGGCAAGCTGGCAGTGAATTTTTGGTAATTTGCCAAAAACTGAGGCTCGGAAAAAAGAGTTGTCTCAAAGCTTACTTCCTGAGAATCTTGATAAGTTGATTTTGCCGAGTAAAAAACAAAAAAACGAATAGTGAGGATAAGAAGCAAAACGATTATTACAATCTTGAATCTCATCATAAATGGTAAATGGTAGATGGTAAATGATAAATATCAGTTAACTGATACCTTGTCTTTTATCTGTGAGAATACTTTACCGTTTACTGATTTTTTCGAAAGAAGCTCGTCAACCGTAGAGTATGGCCTATTGTTGATAATTTTTTCTGCCGTTGCAGGACCTACTCCCGGCAAAGTATCCAGCTCTGCTCCCGATGCGGTGTTTACATTTATTAGCGCGTTTGAGGTGACAGTATCCGTACCCAAACTTACTCCCTGAACAACATTTGTTCTGTTACTTTGAACTTCTCCAACTCTTGGTATATAAATCTTTGCTCCGTCGGATAATTTAGCTGCCAGATTGAGGTTTTTCTCTATCCAATTTCTGTCGGCTTTTTCGGACAATCCCAAAGCTAAAACCAAAGCTTCCTGCACTCTTGCCCCCTGATTTAAAGTGTATACTCCGGGCTTCACAACTGCTCCTTCCACATCTACCACAATATTCTGAGTATTGGTTTTTAGGATAGCACTATCCGAGGCCGGCTTTGCAGGTTTAAACGTAAGGTCACTCTTATTTGAGGCTGAACCCAATAAAGCTATCAAACCATATATAAACAATATCAAACCAACCAATCCCAAGGCTAAAGGCAGCCAATTTTGCTTAATAAAAGGCTTGAGATTATCTTTAAAGGACTGAAAATTAAATAAATCCATGTTTTATTGCTGAATTGATATAGTTAGACAATAGAACAATGAAACAATTTAGCAATAATTACTCCGTCACAAAGTTTATTATCTTGCCCTCTACGTAAATTACCTTCTTTATCTGTTTTCCTTCTAAGTATTTCTTTATCTTATCACTTTTCCTCGCTTCTTCTTCCACTTTATTCTGAATTCTTAATTCTGAACTATGAATTGTTACCGTGTCCCTTACTTTCCCGTTTATCTGAACAACAATAGACACTTCATCCGCAACAAGATATTTGGGGTTAAATTTAGGCCAGCTTTCCAGATGGATGGAGTGTCTGGCGGAGCCAGATCTCGCTCCGCGAGACCAAATCTCTTCCGTTATATGCGGGGCAAAAGGGCTTAGAAGTTTAAGAAAAGTTTCATATTCCTCTTCTCCGATTTCTTTTTTGCCGGACAGAAAGTTAAGCCAGGTCATAAGGGCTGCGACCGCAGTATTGAAGTGAAAATTTTCCAAATCTTCTCCCACTTTTTTTATAGTTACATGCATTTGATTTTGGTCCTCTTTTGAAAGAGAAACTTTCGTAACTTTTGCCCCTAATTCCCAAACTCTTTTTAAAAATCTATAAATACCCGAAATGGCATTTGTAGACCAAGGAGCCGTTGCTTCGTAGGGCATCATAAAACAAAGATAAAGCCTTGCCGCATCGGTTCCGTATTCTTTGACTACTTCATCAGGATTTACAATATTTCCCCGGGATTTACTCATCCTGTTTCCGTCCGGTCCTAAAATTACGCCGTGCTGAACCCTTCTACTGGCGAATTCGTCAAAAGAAACAAGGCCTAAATCTTTAAAAAACTTCGTGAAAAATCTGGCGTACAGTGTATGCCCTACAGTATGCTCTGCTCCTCCGACGTAAACGTCCACAGGTAAAAGCTGTTTAGCCCTGAGCCTGTCGAAGGGTTCTTTGTCGTATTGAGGCGAAACATAACGGTAGTAATACCAAGCACTGTCAAAAAAAGTGTCGAGTGTTTCCGCGTCTCTTTTGGCATTTCCATTGCACTTTGGACATTTAACACTTAGCCATTCCTCGTCTGTTGCCAAAGGAGGCTTGCCTTTTGGCGTATAATCAACGTTGTAAGGAAGCTCAACCGGCAAATCCTCAATTAGAACAGCAACCAATCCGTCTTTCGGGCAATGAATTATAGGAACCGGAGTTCCCCAGTAGCGCTGTCTTGAAACAGACCAGTCGCGTAAATGGTAATTCACCTTTTTTTCGCCTTTGGGCTTTGCCTTAAACGAAGTTTTCTCAATGGGCAAATTAAATTTTTCGGCAAATTCCCTGTCTCTTTCGTCGGCATAAGGAACCGCCATTATCGCGCCTGTACCATAACCTGCTAATACGTAATCGGAAATCCAAACCGGAATATCTTTATTTGTTACAGGGTTTTTCACATAAACGCCGCTGAATTTACCCGACTTTGTCCTGTCTTCTTTTCTTTCCATTTCAGTTTTTTTCTTCGCCGCTTCTACGTATTCTTGAATTTCTCTTGATTCTTGATTCTTGCCCGCCCCGCTTCGCTTGTCGAGGCCGGGGATTCTTGATTCTGTGAGGAGCTTTGCGACGAACTCGTGCTCCGGCGCAACCACCATAAAAGTGGCACCATCGGTAGTTTCCGGCCTCGTTGTAAAAACTTCAATATAAGATTGACCATTTACCATTTTCCATTTACCATTTTTCATTGAGGCAGGAGGCAGTTCGCTTTGAGGTGAACCGAAAGCCGTCACGTCTTCATTTTGGTTATCCTTAGAATCTGAAGAAAGGCTTTCGCTTAGCGAGCGAGGAAGTTTTGAAGATTGAGGTGAAGTTCGGCGAGCGTCATCCGAAAAGCGTGACTGCCGACTGTTGGCATCTAAAATTGGAAATTGGAGTAGCATTCCTTCCGACCTTCCAATCCAGTTGTTTTGGCCCTCCCTAACTTGCTTTGGCCAATTCATCGAGGGGTTCTCCGGCCAAATCAACTCATCTGCATACTTTGTAATGGCCAAAAACCACTGCTCGACCTCTTTTTGGATTACCTCTGCTCCGCATCTCCAGCATTTTCCTCCTTCGATATGCTCATTAGCCAATACAGTTTTATCTATTGGGCACCAGTTTGATAGTGCTTTTCCCCTGTATGCCAAGCCTTTTTCAAACATTTTTAAAAATATCCATTGGTTCCATCTGTAATACTCCGGCAAACAGGTTATTGCGGTATAATCCCAGTCAATCATTGTACCCATGGTTGCAAACTGCTTAGTCATATTTTCGATGTTTTTCATGGTCCAGTCTTTAGGATGAATTCCCTTTTTTATAGCGGCGTTTTCGGCAGGCAAACCAAAAGCGTCAAAACCGTTTGGGAAAAAAACGTTAAAACCGCTCATTCGTTTAAACCTTGCGTGAGCATCTGCGGGAACAAACGAAAACCAGTGTCCAAAATGAAGATCGCCGGACGGATAAGGAAGCTCAACAAGATTATAATACTTCTGTTTTTTTGAATCTTCTTTAAACTTATAGATTCTTTTCTCTTTCCAAACCCTCTGCCAATAAGCTTCGATTTCTTGGGGAAAGTATTTTTTCATAAAAGTTAATAAAAATCAAAACTCAAAAGGCAAAAGTCAAAAATGCAATTAAAAAGTAAAAAGTTTTGAATTTTAACCTGAAATTTTGAATTTTGAATTTTAACTTTTGAATTAATTAGTAAAAGTATACCAACTTTTTTTATTGCACACAAACTCCTTGAATTATTCAATCAGATTGATTACGATAACTATATGAAACTCTTTCTCCAAACCCTTGTTTTAATTTTATCTTTTGCAATAGTTTTTGTTTGGGAAAACTCCCCTCTTTCCAACTACACTGTCCAAATATTAGGCTTTTTGGTGTTTTTATATTTAATAATCTCTGCCCGCAAAAAAGGCAAAGGCTTCTTAACTATGGGCGGCGGCGGATCCTGGGGAATTTTTATCTTAAACACGATTATTCTTCTTTTAATCTTTTCAACCGGGAGTATTTCTTCCAGCCTCTTCTTTCTTCTCTACTTTTTGGGCTTTGGGATTGCTTTTGTTTTCGAACCGCCGGCTATTTTTGTTTTTATAGTCGGAGCAGTACTGGTATTTTTACCCGACGCTCTCAAAGGAGACACTTTTGGCAATTTTCTAAAAATTGGGTCTTTACTTCTTATCTCCCCCCTGGCCTATTTTTTCGGCAGAGAATACAGAAAATCCGATAAGGAGGAGAGCGATATTGAAGCTCTGGAAGAAAGAACAAGAGAAGCCGCCGACACGATTTCCGAAGATGTTGAAGAGGTTGTAAGAAATGAAAGACAGAACCTGAAGCAAGAAGATATGGAAAAATTGAATGAAATACTGGAAGAAACAGAAGACCTAAGAGAAGAATCGAAGAAATAAGCAAATACTACAAATGATAAATATGCAAATCAATAATCGAATAACTAAATGAATAAATTTTTGTCATTTAAACGTTCTCTTTTTGTTGGGTTATTTGCTTATTTGCTTATTTGCTTATTGAGTTTGAGCGGCGTTGCCGCTCAAACTATGTCAAACGATAACTTTATATTACGTTTTGGCAATTTTAACACTGCCGCAGGAAGAGGCACAACCGGCGGATTCACCTTGAATTTAACTGTAGGCCAAACTGCTCCGGGACTTTATACAGGCACAAATTTTAAGGTAAGAGCCGGTTTTCAATATATTAGCTCCATTATTCCCTTTTCTTTTACCATTTCTCAAACAAACATAGACTTCGGAAGCATTAGTCCGACAATTGCGGTAGTGCGCAGTAACAATCTTACTGTTTCCAACGGCTCCGCCTTCGGCTACACGGTAACAGCCTCTGAAAACCATCCGCTTTTAGTAGCTTCATCCGGCCAAATGATTCCCGATACTACTTGCAACAGCGGTGCATGCAATACCACAACTGCAGCCTTATGGAATGATCCCGGTGCTTTCGGCTTTGGATACCGCTGTGATAATGTTTCCGGAAGTGATTGCGACTCACAATTTTCAACCGCCAACTTTTACAAACCTTTTGCCGCTTCCCCTTCCGCAATAGCCGTTATGAGTTCTACCAATGTCGGCAGAAGCAGACAGGCGCAAATTACCTACAGGTTAAATATTTCAAACACTCAAGCGGCAGGAATTTATACGAACACAATTAATTTTATCGCAACACCTTCTTTCTGACAGAAAGAAGAATAAGCAAATACGCAAATGACAAATGTGCAAAATCAATAATAATTTTCCATTTAACATTTAACATTCGTCATTGATTTACTCATTGAGCAATTGTTAAATTATAAAATAAATGGAGAATGAAAGATGATAAATGATCAATAAAGTATTTACAAAGAGTAGAATATTTTTCATTTGCTTATTTGCTTATTTGCTTATTCTTGCATTTGCCGCAAAGCAAGCGCAAGCTCAGGGTGTTTCGCTTGGCGTTTTTCCTCCTATTCTGCAAATTCAGGCAACGCCGCCAACCGATGTGAAATCAAAAATTATGATACAAAACCTGGGCAACGACTCGGTTGATTTACAAATTGGCATAAAACCCTTTACGGCCTCCGACAAAGAAGACGGTCAAGTCACATATTTATCCGATTTCAGCTACGCCGATCCTTTTATTTTTGAAAAAATGCAAATTCTTGACGGAGACACTTCAATTGACTCACTGACTCTTGCTCCCGGGCAAAAAAAAGAATTGACACTTGAAATAGCTCTGCCGCAAAACGAAATCTTGGGAGATTATTACTTTTCAATTATTTTTATGTCGGCCAACACGCCTGCGGCAAATTCAAACATATCGGGAGCAACAGCCGGAGTGGCCACAAACGTACTGCTTTCGATAGGACCCAAAGGTCCAACGCGAGGGGAAATTGAGGAATTTTCTGCGCCCCTTTTTAAAACCCGCGGTCCTGTGCCGTTTGCAGTCAGAATTAGAAACACAAGTAATCACTTTATTACCACCAAAGGCGACATAGTGATTAAGAACATGTTTGGGCAATCTGTTGGCAAAGTAGATTTACTGCCGGTTAATATTTTATCCCAAACTATCCGCTCGATTCCCGACTCTTTGCAATCACCAAGCGCAAATCCGTCGCCTTCTCTTAAATCATATCTCACAAATCTTAAATCTACAGCCGCGGTCTGGCCGGAAACATTTCTTTTCGGGCCCTACACGGCGCCCTTAACCATTGCGCTATCCGATCAGGGCCCTCTTTATAGAAGAACTGTTAATTTTTATGCTTTCCCAACAGAAACCTTGTTTGGAATTTTAATAATAATACTGATAGTTACAGCAATAATAATAAGAGTCAAAAAAACCGCCAATAAAGGCCGTACTGGCACTTGACAATTATACGGTAAATGTTCAAGATTATATCTAGTAGTGTTTATATTTGGATGCTATTAAGATAATGGCAATTATTGTTTGTAAGATTCTTTTTATTATTATATTTTTTTTCCTGACCGGGCCTTTTTTTGTTCAAAAAGCTAACGCAGCCTCTCTTATAAACATTTCCGATACAATAACAACCTCCAGACCTTCTGCCTCCGCACCTATTGTTGGAGATCAAGCGGCGGCTGCAGGTCAAGTTACAATTAATGATAACGGCTCCATTTTCTTGGCATCAGATTCTGCTGTTCTTTGGCCCGACACCGGGGAGACATTAAACACAGTTAACGTTGCCTCTATGTCAGCCGCTAATACTCCTTCGGCTAACCAAAGAATTATTTATTTTACTAACACCGCCGCCAATACTCACCATGCGGGAGACCCAATAACCACTGCAATATCGGCCATGCACAAAATAAGGTTTACTATTCCTACAGCAATTCCCGCAAGCGGAAGAATTATTATTACTTTTCCCGGAAGCGGCAATAATACTGCCTCTCCTTCGGCCACA
>CAYIOB010000002.1:0-32784 GCA_964364925.1 uncultured Gammaproteobacteria bacterium | reverse complement strand
ACCGCGCATCCACGGATTGAGGGAACAAAAGTTTCTCCTAGACCCAGGAGCGGTGAAAGATTCAAGGAGTTTCCTGTTATTGAGGGAGAGCTTTCTCTCCTTATAGAACCTGCTGTAACAGATTTTATTGCGCCTTCCGCCGAAATAATCGAAACACTTGCAAATAACGCGGTTTTACTTAGGGATGCAACGAAGAGAGAAGAAGCTGCTAGGAAGGTAGCATCAGATACTAAGAAAGAAAGAGATGATGTTAGAGATACGATTGCTCCAGTTGTTGGAGAAATCCCGGATTTGAGAGGACTTTTCTCTGTGTCTCGCGACGTTGAGTTGACCGCAACTCCAACGCAAGGCACCATAGTGTTTGATATTAATAAGTTAAGGGAATCAGTCGGAACACAAAAAAGATTTAGAAAATTGACTTCCCGAATAGTGACAATAGAATTTATTCCACGTAAAGATATGCACCCTGACGTTTTAAAGGCAATTGTTGAAGAGGGATTGAATAGCTTAGGAGCGAGAGTTGCGAGAAGAGCAAGCATTACGACAACGTGGGTGGTAGATGATGGTGCTGTTGCGGAAATGGTTGATTCGAGAGAAATAACTCTTTTGCCTGAAACAAGAAAGGTTACAGAGGGACTTTCTCTAAAAGCAGTACATTTGCCAAAAAGACGAAAAAACATAAAAACAAGAAAATCTCCACAAAAAAAGGAGCAGATTTAGAATCTGCCCTCCTAAAAATTGGGTTATAAATAATAACGAAGAAATAATAAAAATGAAATAGTTTTAAGATGAGCTTGCGGATATTTGCCTTCTTCTGTAAACTGCTCCACCCTTGGAAAGATTTGAAGTGGGTTGTCTGAAGGTTCTTCTTACTATTTTAAATAGAGGTTTTAATTCGTGATATTCCCTTAACGTGTGCGCTTTTCTTATTTCTCTTAAAACTGAATGCGGAGAATTTGGGAGTGCTCCTTCTGCTACTTTTCTAAGGGCCTTACCATAAGCTATTAATTCATCCCTGTTATTTACATATAGTGTCTGCATATCTCGATTACTGTCGGTTGCCAGTTTTAACATTCCATCTACTAGGGCGTGTGAGGGAGCGTTCATCCTTCTAATTTGGGCTTCAGTTTGCGAAATTGGTCTTTCTGCTGGCATAGGTTTTCGGGGCAGAGTTGGGAAAATAGTAGCACAAAAGCAGAGTCATTTCAAACAGTGATTTCTGATATAATGGAAAAGAAATTTATGTCTAAATATTACAACCCTCAAAGAAAAAGTAATTTGTTTGAAAAAAGCTCAAAAGAGTCTTTTAGGTTAAGCCGCTCAAAAATAGATTTATTCCTCAATTGTCCGCGCTGTTTTTATTTGGATAGAAGATTAGGAGTTGCCCAGCCTCCGGGCTTTCCTTTTTCTTTAAACTCCGCGGTAGATAAGCTTTTAAAAAAAGAATTTGATATTTTGCGAGAAATTGGAGAAGCGCACCCTTTAATGAAACAATTTGGTATTAATGCAATTCCCTTAAAACACGAAAAACTTAATCAGTGGCGCGATGCTTTATCGGGCGGAATAACATACCTGGACAAAGACACAAATCTTTTTATAACAGGCGGAGTTGACGATGTTTGGATAAATCCCGAAAATGAATTTATAATAGTTGATTATAAAGCAACCTCTAAAGAGGAAGAAGTCAGTCTTGATGCCGATTGGCAAATAGGATACAAAAGACAGATGGAAATTTATCAGTGGCTTTTTAAGAAAAACGGATATAAAGTTTCCAATACCGGTTATTTTGTATACTGCAATGGAAAGACGGACAAAGAAAAGTTTGACGCAAAACTTGAATTTGATATTAAAATACTTCCTTATAAAGGCGATGACTCATGGGTAGGAAAAGCAGTAAAAGACGTTTACGAATGTTTAAAAAGCGATACTCTTCCTAAGTCTGGTTTAGATTGTGATTATTGCAAATACAGAGAAGCTGTAAAATCGATAAGTGAATAAAGCTTAATTAACCTCAAGTTTGCATTTCCTAAATTGTTTGACCATAATTAGGTTATGAAAACGATTGTTCAAGATTATCATATCAATGCTCCTATTGAAAAAGTTTGGGAAGCTTTGGTTAATGCGCAGGAGATTAACGGTTGGGGAGGCGGACCGGCAAAAATGGACGATAAAATCGGTACAAAATTTTCTCTTTGGGGAGGAGATATTTACGGCACAAATATAGAAGTAGAAGTTTTTAAAAAACTTGTTCAGGAGTGGTATGGAGGTAAGTGGGAAGAGCCTTCGATTGTAACTTTTAAGCTTGAAAAAAAAGGAGACTCAACAGAGATTGAATTAGTTCACGAAAACGTTCCCGACGAAGAATATGAAGATATAGATAAAGGGTGGAAAGATTACTATCTTTTACCTCTGAAAGAATACGTGGAAGAAAAATAATCCTCGGCCTGGTTGACTAATCCTGCAAACGGCATTAAACTAAAATTAATGCCATTAATTGCAAATTTTAAAAATCTTACGACTCCCAAACGGGAAATTGTCTTAAAAGTAATAGAATCGGGACTTGAAGCAATAAGGCCCAGTAAGGTTTTAAAAACTAATTTTACTTTAAACGATTCCAAGCTTCAAATTGCAAATCAAGAGTTTGATTTGCAAAAATTTAACAGAGTTTTTTTAATAGGATTTGGTAAAGGTTCTGCGGGCATATCAAAACTAATCGAAGAAAAGCTTGGAAATTATCTAACGGAAGGATACGCTATAGATAATGTTTCTCAAAAATTTTCTAAAATAAACTTTAAGCAGGGAAGCCATCCCTTGCCGTCGCAGAAAAATATAGAGTTCACGGAAAATGTTTTAAATAAAATTTCAAATCTAACCGATAAAGATTTGGTTTTGGTAGTTATTTGCGGAGGAGGAAGCGCAATGTTTGAAGCGCCATTCAAGATTGATTTAAATACACTTATTCAAGTTTCACATTTACTTTTGAGATCCGGGGCGACAATATCGGAAATGAATGTAATACGAAAACATTTGTCAAAAGTTAAAGGCGGACAGCTTGCCAAACACTTATATCCGGCAACAGTTGCAAGTCTTATTTTTTCCGATGTTCCCGGCAGTGATTTGCCAACAATTGCTTCCGGCCCGACAGTTAAAGATTCAACCACACTTAACGATGCTTTGGAAATAATCAAAAAATATGACCTTCAAAAAAGCGTTGAGATTCCTTCAGATTGGTTAACGGAGCTTCCAAGGGATGAGAGATATTTCAAAAACGTTTACAATATTATAATTATCAGTAATAAAACCGCACTTTCAGCAATGAAAAATAAGGCAAAGTCTTTAGGGTTTGAAACGGATTTGTATTCCGACAGGCTTCAGGGTGATGCAAAATTAATAGGAGAAAAGCTTATTCAGGTCGCAAAGCCCGGAAGGATACTTTTAGCAGGCGGAGAAACAACTGTAAAAGTTTTAGGCAAAGGAAAAGGCGGAAGGAATCAGACTTTAGTTTTGGCGGCACTGCCTTTTATAACAAACGCCACGGTTATTGCTTCTTTTGATACGGACGGAGTTGATTTCTATCATTTTGCAGGAGCAATAGGAGACGCAACTACAATTGAAAAGTCTGAAAAATTAAAACTTGACCGGGAAAAATATTTGAGCGATGATAATAGTTACGAGTTCTTCCAAAAAATAGGTGACGGTATTTTTACGGGAAAGCTTGAATCAAATGTTTCGGACTTAATGGTTGTTTTTAAAAATAATGTTTGAACTTAACGATACGAAAATTATTGATCTTGAAGAAAAAGCCAACAAGGTAAGAGAGCTTATCATCTCAAGTCTACTTGAAGCCGGTTCGGGGCACTCGGCCGGACCTTTGGGGATGACGGATATTTTTGCGGCATTTTATTTTAATATTCTTAACCACGATCCAAAAAATCCCGAGTGGGAAGACCGTGACAGACTTATTTTATCAAACGGACATATTTGTCCGGTAAGATATGCGGCAATGGCAATGGCAGGGTATTTTCCCGTTGAAGAACTAAAGACTTTAAGAAAACTTAATTCCCGTTTGCAGGGTCATCCTCACAGAACTTCGCTTCCCGGACTTGAAACAACCTCAGGTCCTTTAGGCGAAGGTGTGTCTCAAAGTATAGGAATTGCTTTAACTGCAAGACTTGACAAGAAAAAATACCGAGTTTATTGCGTTGCTTCGGATGGAGAGCAGCAGGAAGGAAATACTTGGGAAGCGGCAATGTTTGCCGGAAAACAAAAATTAGACAACTTAACACTGATAATTGATAGAAACAACATTCAAATAGACGGTTTTACCGAAGAGGTAATGCCACTGGAACCTCTTAAAGAAAAATATGAAGCATTTAATTGGCACGTTTTGGAAGTAGACGGAAATAATATAAGAGCTTTTATTGATGCCGTGTCGGAAGCAAAATCAATACACGAAAAACCAACGGTTATTATCGCTCACACAGTTCCCGGTAAAGGCGTTGATTTTATGGAAAATGATTTTACCTGGCATGGAAAAACTCCAAATAAAGACGAAGCCGCAAAAGCATTAAGTGAATTAAGAACTCTGGAAGGAAAGATAAAAACAGAATAGATTAAAAAGATGAATACTACCAATACTACAAATATCAAATACTACAAATATTTAAATATTGAGTTATTGGTATTTATTGGTATGTATTTGTAGTATTAGCATTATGTTAAATCCTTATTTACATTTAAATTCAAAACTTTTTGATAAAGATGCAGAAACTCGACCGACTAGGGATGGATACGGGGAAGGATTGGTTTTTCTAGGAACAACTAATCCCGACGTTGTTGTTTTAACTGCAGATTTATCCGAAAGCACAAGATGCGAAGAGTTTGCCAAAAGATTTCCCGAGCGTTTTTTTGAATGCGGAGTAGCGGAGCAGAATATGGCGGCAATTGCGGCCGGGATGGGAATCTCCGGAAAAATTCCTTTTATCTCCTCTTACGCAACTTTTTCTCCCGGAAAAAACTGGGAAACAATCAGAACCACCATTATTTATAATCAGGCAAATGTTAAAATCGCAGGACATCACAGCGGAATAGTTACCGGCCCGGACGGCGCAACACACCAGGCAACGGAAGATATTGCGATAACACGCGCCTGGCCTGATATTCAAGTAATTGTTCCCTGTGACACTGTCGAAGCTAAAAAAGCCACTGTTTTGGCTGCGGAAACCCGCGGCCCGGTTTATTTAAGGTTTACCCGTGATAAGACGCCCGTTATAACAACGGATAAAACTCCCTACGATGGAACAAAAATCCAAACTTTTTGGGTGTCCGATAATCCGCAAGCGACCATTTTTGCAACGGGGCATCTTTTATATTACGCGCTTTTGGCGGCAAAGAATTTAGAGAAAAAAGGACTAAATGTTTTGGTTGTAAATGTTTCGTGCATTAAGCCACTGGATGGGGAAAGCGCATTGGAAGTAGCTAAAACCGGAGCAGCTGTTAGCGTTGAGGATCACCAGGTTATGGGAGGATTAGGAGGCGCTTTGGCCGAATTTTTTGCCAAAAACAAACCTCTGCCAATGGAATTTATCGGACTTCAGGATACTTTTGCCGAATCGGGCAAGGCCTTGGAATTAATTAAAAAATACGGAATGGATGAAACAGCGATAGAAAAGGCCGTTAAAAAAGTAATTGCCAGAAAAGGAAAATGAGAATTTAGAGTATTTGATGTTGGATATTTTTGACGCTTTTGACTTTGAATCTTCGATATCTTGATTTCAAGAATTCTAGACATCAAGTTCAAGGAAATCTAATTTCTAACCTCAATAATTCTTGATAGACATATGGATGATAAATTACTGGAGGAATTAAGAAAAGTTATCAAAGGCGATGTTGACGACAGCGAAGAAACTTTAAATACTTTTAGCCATGATGCATCGCTTTTTGAAGTAAAACCGCAAGTTGTTGTTTATCCCAAAGATGGGCAAGACGTTCAAAATTTAGTTAAATTTGTCGCCAAACATAAAAAAGAATATCTAAAGCTTTCTTTAACGGGAAGAAGTGCCGGTACGGATATGGGCGGCGGTTCGATAAACGAATCTATAATTGTTGCCTTCGGAAAATATTTTAATAACACTCCGATTATCAAAAATGAAATCGCAACGACCCAGTCCGGAGTTTTTTACAGGGATTTTGAAAAAGAAACTCTAAAACACAACCTTATTTTTCCATCATACCCGGCATCTAGGGAAATTTGTGCCATGGGAGGAATTGTTAACAACAATTCGGGAGGAGAAAAATCTTTGCAATACGGGAAAACAGAAGCGTACGTAAAAAGAATAAAAGTTGTTCTTCGTGACGGAAACACGTATGAAATAAAACCCTTAACGGAGAAAGAGCTTAAAGAAAAAATGGAATTAAAAACGTTGGAAGGAGAAGTGTATACTAAAATGTACGGGTTAATCTCCAAAAACTACGAAGAAATTGCCAAAGCAAAGCCTAATGTCAGCAAAAATTCTGCAGGTTATTTTCTATGGAATGTGTATGATAAAAAAACCGGCATTTTTGATCTCACTAAATTGTGGGTAGGCGCGCAAGGCACGCTCGGCCTGCTTCTTGAGGCAGATATTCAATTGGTGCCGGTGCATAAACATCGGGAAATGGAAATTATTTTTCTTGATGACATGAGTCACTTAGGACAAATTATAGAAGCGGTAATGCCTCTTAAGCCTGAAAGTTTTGAAAGTTACGACGACAACACGCTTAAATTAGCGCTTCGGTATTTTCCGGAATTTGCGCGTAAGTTAGGCATTGGCGGACTTATCCAGGCGGGTTTGGCATTTTTACCGGCATTTTTACAGATGCTTACCGGCCGTCTGCCAAAACTTATTTTACAAATTGATTTTACAGGAGATGATCCGGACGAGTTAAAACAGAAAATTGTTTCGTTAAAAGAAAAATTAAAGCCGCTTCATCCCAAAACTCGTATTGCAATTGAGGACCAGGAAAAAAAGTATTGGCTGGTAAGGCGGGAGAGCTTTAACTTACTGCGGAATAAAGTCCGCGACAAACATACGGCGCCTTTTATTGATGACTTTGTTATTAATCCAAAAGATATTGCAGAGGTTATCCCTCAAGTAACAGATATTCTTAAAGAGCACCCGGAATTTATTTTTACTGTTGCAGGGCACGTGGGCGATGGGAATTTTCATATAATTCCGCTTGTTGATATTACAAACCCAAAAGTCAGAACGGCAATTCCCCAAATTTCCAAAGAAGTATACGGAATTATTAATAAGTATCACGGCTCAATAACGGGCGAGCATAATGACGGAATTATTAGAACCCCATATCTTAAGCAAATGTACGGAGAAAAGATTTACAAACTTTTTGAGGAAACAAAGCATATTTTTGACCCTGATAACATTTTTAATCCCGGAAAAAAGGTGGGCGGGAGCTTGGATTACGCAATGGGGCATATTAGGCTAGCTTGGTAATCTGTTTCTCTCATTAGAGAAGAACTATATTTACTTGACAAGAGCGTAGACATATGGTTACATATACTTAATGGAGAAATTTTTTCACAAGCATATTTTTCATATCTCATTTGTTATTCTGCTTGCGTCTTTTGTAGTATTTTCTTCCCAGGTTTTGGCAGTTGGTGGTTCGGATGGGATAGGGAGAGCGAATCGTCCGTTCATCGCAACAGGAGGAGCCAAGCTTGGGCAAGCACGTATGCCTGCATTTGCGCAAAATCGTTTGCAGGAAGCAAAGCTTAACGCATGCCAAGCCCATTCAAACAACATTGCTACACGCTCGGCCCATATGAACGACCGTGTTCTTAGAATGGAAGAAACATTTGATTCAATAGCACAAGGAATAGAGAATCATTATTTGACCAAGTTAGTTCCGCAGGGTAAAATAGTTTCATATTACGATACTTTAGTCGCGGATATCCAGACGCAAAAAAGTGCTCTTACTCCTCTTTTGGCGGCAATCCAAACCGATATAAGCAATTTTTCCTGTACCGGCAATAATCCTGTAGCGCAATTAACCCAATACAGAACGGATATGCAGGCGGTTATTCAGGGTCTTCAGGCTTACAAAAAAGCAGTAAGAAACTTGATAGTCGCGGTTGCAAGCGTTCAAGGAACGGCCGAAAAGAATATTAATTCGGCATCGGGAAGCGCGCAAAACTCAAGAGTATTTAAAACGGCGGTTCCTGCGCCAACACCAGTCAATAATAATTAATAAAAGGAAAATATATGGAAGATCAAAGCATACAGCAAACAACAGTACCGCAGAGTCATAAAAAATTTCTTTATGCCGCAGTTGGGTTTTCTCTTTTGGCAGTTCTTCTTCTTGCCGTTGTTCTGGTAAAAATCATGCAACCTAATAACCAGCCGGCAGTGTCACAAGGGATACAGCAAAATCCGGCGGCGCAGACAAACGGCACGAATCAGCAGCCTCTTGCCGGACAGACAGTAACAACCCCGGTGCCAATCAATAACATCCAGGATGTTAACAATGCTCTCGAACAGATTGATAATACAAATCCCGCAGCAGTAGAAACAGATCTTAATCAGAATACAGCCGACGCCTCCCAATTTTCTCAATAAATTTATCTTGGAATTTCCGGATTAACTTAAGAGAAGAATGGTTAAACAGTAAAATACCTGTTGCAAATGTTATTATACTGATTTATTATCATAATATGGTTGGCTTAATTATTTTAATTGTCTTCGGTGCCGGGGTTGGTTTATTTTCAACCCAGAATACGCAGCCTGCAAGTATAACTTTTGCGCAATACACTTTTAGCAACATCCCGATGTATTTAATTATTTTGGGAGCAATACTTTCCGGCATCTTTGTTAGTTGGGTTATTAGTTTGGTCGGTTTTGTTTCTTCTTTTTTCACTTTGCACGGGAAAGAAAGCAAGATTAAAGAAGCCAAGAAAGAAATAGCCGATTTAACAAAGCGGGTTCATGAGCTGGAACTGGAAAATGAAAGATTAAAAGCGGAAAGCAATTCCAGCAATAAAGACGATAAATCTCTGTGAAGAACTACCTCGCAAAAATTTGGCGACTCTTTGATTTCTCTAAAAATTTCCAGTTATTTTTTATGCGTATTTTTCAAGATCAATTTTTAATTGGAGTAACGGGAATTATTTTTAATGAAAAAAATGAGGTTCTTTTAGTCAAGCATACCTACAGACAGACGCCCTGGAGTCTGCCGGGAGGTTATATTAAAGGAAGAGAACATCCGACTGAAGGTTTAGAGCGTGAGATAGAAGAAGAGACGGGTTTTATTGTTAGCGCAGATTATCAGCATAACGTTAAAACAGATAGAGAAACAGCGAGACTGGATATTTGTTTTATCGGAAAGCATATCGGCGGAGAATTTAAACCTACTAAAGAGGTCTCCGAGGCTTCTTATTTTTCATTTGAAAACTTGCCTGATATTTCAACTAATCACCTTTTTCTTATAAATGAGGCTCTTAAGCGGATAAAACCTCTGGTATAGCCAAGAATTTATACCATTAGCCTTGACGCCGAGTTCCCCCGATAGAATCGGGGTCCAATCGGGGTTGACAAGAAGCAAAAAGGGGAATGTGCTATAATTTTTTAATGTTTAAAAGTAAGGTAATATTTTTAGCTTTAATTTTTATATTATTCTCCGCGGTTTTTGTATATTCAAAATACAATGATATCTCAAAGTTAAATACTTCTCCCCAAACAGATTTTACAGACAATATGGGTGGAGAGATGCAAGAAGAACCATTCAGTCTTTCAATAGAAGCGCTTAAAAAAGGAAATTATCCTGGAAGCGATTTGGTAATTGAAGAAACTCTTACACCAGGCAGTAACTACAAAAGATACATTGTTTCGTACCTATCAGAAGGTCTTAAAATATATGCTTTATTTACTGTTCCAAATGGTACGCCGCCAGAAAAGGGATTCCCGGCAATTGTTTTTAACCATGGATATATTCCACCCGCACAATATAGAACAACTGAAAGATATATTGCTTATACAGATGCATTTTCAAGAAATGGATATATTTTACTTAGACCAGATTACAGAGGACATGGAGATTCAGAAGGAAATCCATCAGGAGCTTATGGATCAAACGGTTATACGATTGATGTTTTAAACGCTCTTGCGTCTTTAAAAAAATATCCAGGAGTTAATATTCAAAAAATTGGCATGTGGGGACATTCAATGGGAGGGTTTATTACTCTTAGAGCAATGGTGGTAAACAAAGATATAAAAGCAGGTGTTATCTGGGCCGGAGTTGTAGTTTCATATCAGGATCTTTTTGAAAGATGGAGGAGAAGGGCACCATCCGGAGCCCTCTCCGCAACCCCCACTCCGTCAACTAGGGGAGGAAGCTGGAGGCAAACTTTATCAGTGCAGTTTGGAGAACCTTCCCAGAATCCAACTTTTTGGAACGGTCTTTCTGCTAATTCATTCCTAAAAGATATTTCAGGGCCAATTCAGCTTCATCATGGAACTGCTGATATCTCAGTCCCTGTAGAGTTTTCACAAACTTTGGAAAAGCAAATGCAGGAGGCCGGGAAAACAGTAGAGTTATATACATATCCGGGTGATGACCATAATATGGCTTCAAATTTTGGTATAGCAGCGGCAAAGATCAGTAGAATTTTTCGATAGATATCTTAAATAGCAGAAAGTAAGTTCTTTGCTTCTTTTAGACCCGAGTTATATAAAACCGCTTTTTGGAATTCGGCAAGTCAGGAGAAACTCAAGATAACCTATAGTCTTGACAGGAATGATATTTTTTGATACACTTACGTCGAAGGATTTACCTATTGACTTTTCACAAGCAATAGTTGAATATCAAATTATGGCTTTATCTTGTGATAAAGATCCAGGCATGCGAGCGCCAGCTCCCTTTGAAGCTCAAGCCCCTGTAGTCGTCCCTGAAATTATTTTAGAGCAAGGAAAACCAGTTTCATTACGTGAACCAAGATTAGTAGATAAAGTAGGTTCTATCGATTGGGTTACTTTTGCCGAGAAGGAAAGAAGAAAAGCTGCTTTTGCCGCCAAAGAAACCAGATTAAAAAATGGATTTGCTGCATATCGCGATGCGGGCGGAAGACTCAGTGAGGGTTTACATAGAGCTATCATCGCAAGGGTGGAAAGATTGCAAAGAAGACCCGATGAAAGAGAAAGAATTAAGATTCATAAACCAACAATATCACAAGCAGAAGGCTTTGTTTATAGACACAATAACCCCCTGGGGCCCGGGGGACCCTTACCGCCGGAGCAACAAATTGCCCTCAGCCAGGAACAAATAGACGCATACTGCCTATTAAGAGAAGATCGTGTAAAAATTCCAAAGAAGGACAGGCGGAAGGGTGCTGATCCGGCTCGGTTTTTTGACGTTCAATTAATCGGGGAAATTCAAAAAATGCCTCTTTTAAAATCTCAGGGAGAACAATTTCAGGCTCTTCCCGCAGCAGCTTAGTCATTAGGAGTGGACGAAAGCTAGGAATTTAGTAAATCACGAGCTTCTTTTAAGTTTGTATTATACAGAAACGCTTTTTGGAATTCCGCGCGGGCTTCATCGGTTCTTCCTTGTTTCTGATAAATTTTACCTCTTAAAATATAAAGTTCTGAGAAGGCGCGATTGTGGTAGTTGAGAACTTTGTCGGTTATGGCAAAAACTCTGTCGTAATTTCCTAGTTCATAATAAGCTTGTATAGGTTCTATCTGATACCAGAGGGTGCGGAAGGGAAGTAAGCCTTCGATTCTTTCAAATTCACGCGTTGAACTTTTGTAATCCCCAACGTTATAGTAGGCGACAGAAAGGTTAAACCTAGCGTATGTATCGTTTGGATTTTTGTTAAGCTCAATCTCCGAGTTTTCAACAGCCTTTTGCCAAGCAGTCTTTTCATCGGCATTTTCCCCTAAGATAGCATCTGCTATTTCTTTTTTATCCGGAGGAACAAGGACTAAAAACTCATAATTAAATTTTTTCCATATCTCATTAAAATCTTCATAAGTGTATTCAAGATTTTTATTTTGCAAAGAATCGTCCTGAATAAAAACTCCGCGAAGATCATCGTACCCCTTTATAATTCTGTAATGACCAATATCCTCATTAGGTTTTGTCCAAGTCCGGGCAATAACAGGTATATCATTGGCAATAAAATATTTAACTTGTTCCGGTGTTCCTGCCGGACGATGATATGGTATTAATCCATATTCTTTACTTTTTTCCGCTAACTCTTCTAAAGTTACTGATTTATCATCATTATCTCCTCCCGCAACCTGATAGGGGCGCAGTGCATTTCCAAGTTCTGCTTGGCTTACATTAATTCCATAAAATCGTAAGGCCATTGAAAGCGCAGCCGGTCCGCAATTGTTAAATGTTTGGAAAATGTGATAGTCGGTCGCTAAAACCCTACCCGAGGGGATAGGCGGTAAGGCGTAGGGGGTAGGAGAGGGCGAAGAGCTGATTATTGACGGCTGATTACTGACGATTGGCTGTTCAAGTTTCGATTGAAGGAAAAACCATGATACACCAATAGCGGTAATGAGCACTAATAAAAAAAGAACAGCGAAAAGTTTTCGTTTGCCCTTAGGTTTTTCAGTTTGTTCAATATTTGCGATATTTTTGTTAGAATACTCCATATGCAAAAAAAAGTTTTACTTTTGGCTGTTTTAATTTTAATCCTAGTAGGATTTTCAGGCTGGTTTGCTTTTAAGCCAGAGCTTATGCAAAAGCACAACGCCATTATACCGCAAAAACATTATTGGCTTCTTCTTCATAGAAAATCAAATGTTGAATATTTATATTATGGCGTTTTTGGCGATAAAGATAATAGCCGGCTTTTAAAAACTTTTCAAGTTAAGACAGGTAATTTGTCCATAAGCCCGACACCTTTGCCAAAGCTTTTGAGAAGAGATTTCTGGCTTATTACCAAAAAAGAAAGCTCAGCCGACAACCCAGAAACCGCACCATATTTTCTAACCCTGGATGTTCCGGTAACAGAAGAAGAGCCTTTCGGACCAAATCCTTATGCTGAGTGTAATGGGCAATGCAACTGGAGTCTGCCGGGATATTTCGGTCTCCACGGAATAAATGGAAACCTTTCAAAGCTTTCAAAAGAAGACTTAGGGAGTTCGGGTTGTGTCCGGCATTCCGATTCTGACATAACCTATCTTTATAATTTACTAAACCCCGAGAGAGAAGAAGTAAGGTATTATATAGAGGACGTCTAATATGGAAGAAGAAGAAGTTAAAGATGAACTTAAAATATTAAAAACACCGGAAAAGAAAAAAAGATTTTTACTTTTTTTGGGTGCGTTTTTGTTTTTTAACCTATTTGTTTTTGGGACTTTTTACTTTTCCATTAAGAATAATGGCAGCTTAAGCGAAACGGCGTCCAAAGCTAATGAAGTTTCCGGCGTTTTACCGACCCCAACCCCTTTTCCTTTTCAGGAGCTTACAATCCCTTACCTAAGACAGCGTTCTTACGAGAGCAATCTTTCTGAAATGAGGGAAGTCGGCAGCAGGAATTCTGGCTTTACATCTTATCTGGCAAGTTATACTTCGGACGGTTTGAGAATAAATGGTTTATTAACAGTTCCGCCCGGAAAAAAGCCTGTCGGCGGATGGCCGGCAATTGTTTTTGTCCACGGTTATATCCCTCCGCAAAATTATCAGACGTTAGAAAATTATTCAGTATACGTTGATTATCTGGCAAAAAACGGATTCGTTGTTTTTAAAATTGACCTTCGGGGGCACGCAAAGAGTGAGGGAGAGCCTGGTGGAGGATATTATTCGTCAGATTATATTATTGATACTCTTAACGCAAGGGCTGCTTTGCAGGCTTCGGATTTTGTTAATCCGGATGCAATTGGGCTGTGGGGGCACTCAATGGCGGGGAATGTTATTGCGCGGGCATTAGCAGCAAGTCCTCAAATCCCGGCAATTGTAATCTTTGCGGGAGCAGTTTACACGTATTCGGATTTTTCGGAGTTTAGTATTGAAGACAATTCTTACCAGCCGCCGCCATCTGACTCACTAAGCAGAAAAAAAAGAAATGAAATGTTTGAGAAATACGGTCAGTTTGATCCTAGTTCAGATTTCTGGAAACAAGTTCCCATGACAAATTACCTAGATGGTATTAAAGGCGCAATTTCGCTGAATCACGCATTGGATGACGCAGTTGTTGATATCCGTTACAGCAGGAATTTCAATAGTCTTCTCGATCAAACTTCGATACCTCATGAACTAAACGAATATCCAAGCGGCGGCCATAATTTAAGCGGCGCAATTTTTAATCAAGCCATGCAAAACACTGTAGAATTTTTCAAAAAATATCTAGAATAGTAGCTTTGCGTTTGACAACAGGCAAAAAGGGGAGTATAAGAAATTTTCATGACAGTTGAAGCAAGGGTTTCGCAGATTCCTCAAGATTCAATAGTTAAGTATCCCATTGGTGCGGATGCTGTTATAGCAGTTGTCAGGCCTTTATTTGAAGATTCTAACAAAACGTGGGACGAATATTTAAGCCTAAAAGCTCCGCTGCTTGATGTGGAAAATCCTTATGCAAATGGATACCTAATGGCAATTAGTAACAATTTTTCGGGATTAGAAAATGAAGGATTTAGAATTGGAATTACACTAGCGTATGAAATTTTTAAAGAAAAAGCCGGTAAGCAAAAAATTCCTATATTAAGTCTTGAATTTGTTCAGATTTATGACGCATTGGCACATGATAGATTGATTAGTGTTTACGGAAGTTATCCGGGATCGCGTATTCCCGGAGCAGATAGAGAGGAAGAAGTCCGGAGAGGCTTGTTCGTAATGTTAGAAAAAGAAGCTTATCAGGCATTAGATGAGGAAATAACTGGGCAGGATGAATCTATTTTTGAAAATTCTGTATTTTCGGGATTTGTTGCTTCCTATTTTCTTTTTAGAGAAGGATTCAGTGACCCAAATTATTGGGAATCCGATTAACAACAGGCAAAAAGAGAAATATCTTCGAGGCTCAACCCCTGGGGTTGAAGAGTAGTTTGAAGAGTAAATCAACAAATTCTCAAGTTGACAAGAGGCAAAAATGGGTGTATCTTTTACAGCTATGACTGAAGCATTAGATGGGAAAAGACCTATTCGGGTGACTGACTCAATCATTCCGGTAATACCCTCATCGCTTTCTGGACATGATAGGGAAAGATGGATAGAGCTTGCAGCGAGAATATTAAATGAGTATCCAACAGTAAGACAATCTGAAATGTCCGGCGAACGAAGATATAGATTGGGAACAGGTATAGGTGCTATTAGGATTAAAACAACGAAAGGATATGTCTATCCGACGTTTCAGTTTGAAGAAAATGGTGGGGTACATTGGTTAGTCAGGGTATCGGCATTAAGTCTTCGGGATGACTTAGCTCGTGGCGATTGGTGGACTAAACCAAACGAAAGTTTATCCGGCAAAATACCGGCCTCTTTACTTGGAACAAGAAGACCATCCGAAGAACTTCGCGCTCTGGTCATATCCCTCCAAAGCAATTGACAACAGGCAAAAAGGGGAGTTTGATACTAGCAATCTCTGAAAGTTTCTGCTAATATATTCACAGTAAAATTTCAGGTAATAAAAATGTGCCTGGACGAGACCTCAAAAAGCCCCGCCCATCCACAATGATTGGATTATATGAAAATAACCAAGGTAACGGTTAAGAATTTTAGATCAATAGAAGTGATAGAGAATTTAGAAATTTCTCAGTTTAACATTTTTGTTGGACAAAATAATCACGGTAAAACAAACCTATTTGAAGCAATTGATTGGTTTTATGTTCCATCAGGAGAGATGGAAGACATATCATTCATGAAAGACGAAACAAAAGAAGTTCTAGTAGAGTTAGAATTTTCGGGATTACAAAAAGCATTAAGTTTTTTTACAAATGAAAAGCAAAAAAAACTAATGGAAGAAATTTTTGAGACGGAAGATTTAATCAAAATTCGTAGATTAAGTTCATATGAGGATGGAGAAGACAGGCAACTTTTTAATCCAAAAACTAATGAGTGGGAAAACCCTTTGGGTAGGGACAGCACTTGGCGACAATTTCTTCCAACTCTAGAATTTGTAAGTACAAAAAAACTTCTTGACGATGTAGCAAAGTATGGCAAAGCTACTCCGATAAGCAAGATTCTCTCTGCTGTTTTGGAAAGTATGCTTGAAACAGACGGAAAATATGGAGAATTTAAAAAAATGTTCAACGAGCTCTTTGGAGATCCTTCCGACCCAGAAGACATAACAGATATTAGAAAAGAAATAGATAAAGTAGGACTAACGGTTGCAGAATTTTTGAAAAAACAATTCCCAGATTGTATAGATGTAAAATTTAAGGTTGAAAATCCTGAATTGGAGGATTTGTTTAAGAAATTCAGGACTACGATTAATGATGGAATAGAGAACGATTCTTCGGAAAAAGGCGATGGCATGCAGAGGGCTTTAATGCTAGCGATAATTCAAACATATGCTGATTTTAGGAAAACTAAAGGCGAATCCAAAGATTTCCTTTTTTTAATAGATGAAGCAGAGTTACATTTGCATCCAACAGCACAAAGAGCTCTAAAAGACGCACTCGTTGATGTTTCATCGGGAGGAGACCAAGTTTTAATCAATACTCATTCATCAGTATTAGTTGTAGATAATAATTCTGATCAGTATATTTTTAAGGTTGAGAAAACAAATAAGATTACAAATGTTACACGAATTAGTGATTCTGAAAAACCATTAGTGGTTTTTGATCTTTTAGGTGGTAATCCCAAAGACTTATTGCTTCCTTCCAATATTTTAATTGTCGAGGGATACTCAGAAGTAAAATTTTTACAAAAGATAATTCAAAGATTTTATCCAACTGATTTCAAAAATATACAAATAGTTCCAGCAAATGGGGATGTTACCAAGCAATCAAAGAGCATTACTTTTATAGATATGGCATATCAATATTTTAAAGCTAAAACCAATCCTTATTCTTCACGAGTTGTAGTCGTTGCCGACGCTAGTTCGGGTTCGACAGGTGATAACGAAAAATATAATAAGTTTAAAACAGATCATGCAGAGCTTTTAACTGATGGTAGATATTTTGAGCTATCTGAATCCAGTCTTGAAAAATATTACCCCTCTCCGTATAAGGCCGAGCCTAATGATATTAACAATAATCCTGGAAAAGTAGCATACGCAGAAGATGTTGCTAATAGGATTTCAGAGCAAGATTTCACAGCTAATATGGGCGTGTTTATAAATGCCCTAAAAAAAGCAAAAGAAAAACAATTTGGAGGTGAATAATTTATGCCAAACGATAAAGATCCAAAATGTCCAGGATGCGGTGAGACAACGTTGCACCCTAATGAGTATCACAGCGGGTTAAAAACAAAAAGACAGTTGATTAATGGAGTTAGTTTCCTTTTGGTTTATTGTGCAAATTGTGGTTGTATAGTAGGTACGACTAAAGAGTAAATAATTCTGCTATAATTCTTCAGTATGAGTTTGTCTATAGGTATAGTGGGTTTACCGAACGTTGGAAAGTCTACGCTGTTTAACGCGCTGTTGAGGAAACAACAGGCGTTTGTTGCTAATTATCCTTTTGCCACAATAGAGCCAAACATCGGCGTTGTACCTGTTCCTGATACCCGCCTTCAAAAATTAGCAGAAATTACAGCAAATGAACTGTCAGTCCCTTCGACTTCGCTCAGGGTTTCACTTCCGCCGATAGTACCGGCGGTCGTTCAATTTGTAGATATTGCAGGCTTGGTAAAAGGAGCGGCTGTTGGAGAAGGATTGGGAAATAAATTTTTGTCCCATATCAGGGAGGCGGACGCAATTTGTCAGGTTGTCCGGTATTTTAAAGATGGGAATGTTGTGCGTTCCGACAGCTCTAAAGACGCGAAAAATGATTTCGAAGTGGTTAACACGGAATTAATCTTGGCAGATTTGCAGACTCTGGAAAAACAGCAGGAGCCCAAAAAAAGTCCCACGAAGGAAGACGTACATAGATGGTCGGCGGTCCAAAAGTTTAAAATCGCACTTGACCAAGGCAAACTCGCAAAAGACGTTGAATTACACGAAGATGAAAAAACTGCGGCAAAAAGCTTGCAGCTTTTAACTGCTAAACCGATGTTTACGGTTGCAAACGTTGACGAGGAAGATTTAGGTAAAGATTACGGCGAAGATACAATTCCGGTTTGCGCAAAAACAGAAAGCGAGCTTTCGGAATTATCGCAAGAAGAACAGAAAGAATATCTAAAGGATTTGGGTTTTGAAACTTCAGGGTTGGAAAGGGTTATTAAAGAAGGTTATAAAATTTTAAATTTAATTTCTTTTTTAACTTGTGGAGAAAAAGAAGTAAGGGCATGGACTATCAAAAAAGGAACAAATGCAGTAAATGCCGCAGGGGTTATTCATACGGACTTTACTAAAAAATTTATAAAAGCGGAAGTTGTTTCCTTTGACGATTTTGTTCAATTTAATGGTTGGAAAGGTGCAAGGGAACACGGAAAGGACAGGCTTGAAGGAAGGGATTATATAGTCAAAGACGGAGATGTAATTGAATTCAAGATAGGCGCTTAATATGAACAAAGGAGTATGGGATAAGAAATCGCATGATGAAGAATATTGGCAGGAACAGCTTCAATATCCGGATTGGTATATAAAACTTGAGGAATATTTAAAGAAAAAAATATTTCCAATAACAAAAGACCCCAAGATAAAAAGAGCCAGGGAATCATTTTATGAAACCGTTGAAGCAATGCTGGATGCCGGTAAAATTCCTCTTGCAGAAAAAGGACCCGATTTTGACGCGGAAAGAAAACCGATAGATACTCTCGTTATTCATCATTCTTCCGAGGATCCTGACATTAGGCTTTCAAAACTTTCCGCTATTGGGTTTGTAAGACAATATGGACTAGATTATTTGGCGGCAGGGAATATAAGAGGAAATGATGTTTCCGGTAAACCAATTTGGTCGGGACATTTCAGGGACGGGAAAATGGTTTTTTTCGCTTACCATTGGTTAATAAGGCCGGGCGGAGAAGCAGAAAGATTGCTTGATGATAGTTATATCGGCTGGCAATCGGGAGATTGGGATATAAACACAAGAAGCGTGGCGATAGCCTTATCCGGCGATTACACCGAAAGCACTCCTTCCGAAAAACAGATTGCGGCAGTACGGGGAATAATAAGTAGTTATTCAGGTGTTGCCGAAGATCGAATTTTTGGGCATCGTGAAATAAATCCCAGGACAACCTGTCCGGGCAATAAATTTTTAGGAGAATCAGGCTGGCAAAAATTTGTTACTAAATTTTAAATCTTGTCCTGCGTGTTTGAACAAAACGTGCAGGTCTTGCTTGAAAACACTTCATATGGTAAGATTAGACTCAATGAGAAACTATCAATTAGTTTTGGTTTTAAAAGCATCTTTATCGGAAGTTCAAAAGAAAAAACTTTTAGAAACGATTAAAAGTTGGCTAAAAAATGTTAAAGTAGCAAAAGAAGAAGAGTGGGGACAAAAACCCTTAAGTTACTCCATTAAAAGAGAAACATCGGGTTTTTATCTTAACTATCAATTGGAAGCAAAAGATTCTTTTCCTTTGGATTTTGAAAAAAAGCTCGTAGCTCAAGATGACGTCCTAAGACATTTATTGCTAAGGCAATAAACGTCATTGACGATTGACTATTGACGAATTACTATTTAAAAGATTTAATGGTCAATAGTAAATAATAAATTGTAAATATAAAAGTATGGCTAGAAGTTTAAACAGAGTTCAATTAATCGGCAATTTAACTAGGGACCCTGAGTTAAGGTATACTCCTTCCGGAACCGCGGTTTGTTCTTTTAGTATTGCAACCAATAGAAATTGGACAACAGATACCGGAGAGAAAAAAGACGAAGTTGAATTCCATAGAATTGTTGCTTGGGCTAAATTAGCCGAAATTTGCAGTCAATTTTTAACAAAGGGAAGAAAAGCTTTTGTTGAAGGAAGACTTACGACCAGGAGCTGGACAGCTCAAGACGGAAGCCAAAAGCAAACTACGGAAATTGTTATTTCGGATATGATTTTACTAGATTCCAAAAGGCCGGATGCGGTTGAGCCAAACGGAGAAACAGCAGAACCCTCTACTAAGGAAGAACCGGAAGAGAAACCTTCTGTAAAGAAAGGTTCAAAAGCTTCTGCAAAGCAGAATGTAAAAGAAGAAGCAAAAGAGGAAGAAGAAATAGTGCCCGATGATATCCCTTTCTAGAGATTGACCATTGACCATTGATTATTAATTTCGTTAAATCGTAAATAGTAAATAATAAATTGTAAATATAAACTTATGGCAAAAGCTAAAGCACCAAAAAGAAGAATTCAAAGAAGCAACGCTCCAAAAACGTGTTATTTCTGTGATGAGAAGAAGCAACCCACTTTCTCCGAAATTGCCGTTTTACAAAGATTTATTACCGAAAGAGGTAAGATTATTTCAAGGGTAAGATCAGGACTTTGCGCCAGTCACCAAAAAGCGCTGACTGTTGAAATAAAGCGCGCAAGACATTTAGCACTTTTGCCTTTTATAGTAAGATAGCAAAAGGATAATAATATAATAATGACTTTACTGCCGGTTCTTCTTCCAGAAGGCTTTACTCCGAAAGTTTCTGTTAACGATAAGTTAACGGCAGGCCAAATTATTGCAGAAAAAAAAGAAAAGGGCATCGAAGAGGTTATCCACGTTTTTCAAATTCTGCGCATTTCTCCTAAAAAAATCGCAAAAACTTTAAGAAAAAATTTGGGAGACAGCGTTTCCAAAGGAGATGTTTTGGCAGTAAAAAAAGGCCGTTTGGGACTTGGGACAAAAAAAATTATCAGCGAATTTTCAGGAACAATAATTAAAATTGACGAAGATAAGGGGGATGTATTAATTCATACGGATTCGGGAGACAGAAGTTTAATTACCATCATTTCTCCCGTTGATGGAATTGTTGATTTCTGTAATAATGATAAAATCGTCATAAAAACAGAAAAGCAGGCCATAGTTGCAAAAAGAGCAGGGGGGCAAGAGGTAAGGGGAGAATTATTCGTAATAGAGGACGAAGAGATAGATTTTGGTAAAATAACTGCAGAAGTTGCCAAAAAGATAGTTTTAGGTAAAAACTTCGCAAAAGGTTCAATTTTTAAAGTATTTGCTCTCGGAGCATTGGGGGTAATTGGCGCCCAAATAAGGGAAAGCGACTTTGAAGATTTGGAAGAAAAGGCAATAAAATCGCCGGTTGTGCAAATAGAAGAAGGAGATTTTGATAAACTGGTTAAGCATAACAAAAAGCAGGTTTATCTTGATCCGGAAAACAAATCCTTAATTGTTTTATGAAAAGCAGGAATTTTAAAATACAAATTAGCTTAGTAATTTTAATCTCTCTTTTGGTAGGTTATTTTTTTGGCATTAACAAAGTAAATTATGAATGGAAAAATTACAAACCCAATTTCCAAATTGTAAACAAAGAGCCTCCAACGGGCGTAATTGCAATTGATGCTACGCCTTTTTGGACGGTTTGGGAGAAGCTCCAGACAAACTATTACGATAAATCTAAGCTTGATACCCAGAAGATGCTAAACGGTGCCATTACAGGCATGGTACAGACTTTAGGTGATCCATTTACAATATATCTTCCTCCGGTTCAAAATAATAACTTTAAGCAGGGTTTAGCGGGACAATTTTCAGGAATTGGAGCGGAGCTGGGGATGAAAGATAAACAAATTATTGTTATTGCTCCTTTAACCGGAAGTCCCGCCGAAAAAGCGGGAATAAAACCCGGAGATTCAATAATGGGTGTTGACGGTCAATCAACGAATGGATGGGATTTAAGGCAGGCGGTTGATAAGATAAGAGGGCCCAAAGGTACGGATGTTTCCTTAACAATTTTACATAAAGACGAAAATTCTCCCAAAGAAATAAAAATTACCAGAGATACGATTACCGTTAAAAGCGTTGACGGTTGGGTAAAGCCTGTTGATTGCAGTAATAAATGCCAAATAATTGATTTATCAAAAGCCAAAGCCAATTCCGGCAAAGTTGCTTATATAAGACTTTCGCAATTTGGTGATAACACAAATCAGGAATGGTTAGCACTTGTTAACAAGTTAAACTCTCAGATAAAGAAAGATAAAAACGTAAAGGGTTTGATTTTGGATTTGAGAAATAATCCCGGCGGTTATTTAACAGATGCTACTTTTATTGCCTCCGAGTTTATAAATCAGGGATTGCCTGTAGTTTCGCAGGAAACCGGTATTCCGGGAGACAAAAAGACTCTTTACGCTTCAAGACAGGGAGTTTTTACGAATATTCCGATTGTTGTTTTAATAAATAAAGGAAGTGCGTCGGCAAGCGAAATAGTTGCAGGAGCGCTTAAAGACAGTAACAGAGCAAAATTAATCGGAGAAACTTCCTATGGAAAAGGAACAATACAGGAGGCGGAGGATTTAGGTCAAGGAGCCGGACTTCATATAACAATTGCAAAATGGCTTACTCCAAAAGGGACATGGGTTAACGGTAAGGGCTTGACTCCCGATATTTTGGTAGCGCTTAATCCAAAAGATTCAAGCCGCGATACTCAGCTTGAAAGAGCCATAGAAGAATTGTTAAAATAAAACCCCAAGACCCCAAATCAATAGTCAGGCATTTGATATTTGACGTTGGAAACTAGAAGTTAGATTTTGAGGTTGGAGTCTTGAAATTAGAAAAATCCAGCTTCGACCTTCAAATTTCAAATTCTAACTTCAAGCATCTAGTGTCCATCATCAAATTTATTTGATAGAATCAGAATATGATTAAGCAAAATGTTCCCCTTAAAGATTACAGCAATTACAAAATAGGCGGACCCGCATCTTATTTCCTCGAAATTTCAACAAAAGAGCAGTTGTTAGAAGGTCTAAAGGAATGGAAAGAGATTTCTTCAGCTTTTCCGGATAATAAAAAAAGAATTTTTGTTTTAGGAAAAGGAACGAACATTTTAATAAGCGAAAAGGGTTTTGAGGGGTTAGTTATTTATAATAATATTTTGGGGATAGAAAAAAAAGAAGAAGGTTTGATTGTCGGAGCCGGAGTTTTAGTTTCGCAAATTTTAAGTTTTTGCATTGAAAATCAATTATCCGGTTTAGAGTGGGCGGGAGGATTACCTGGAACAATTGGAGGCGCGGTTAGGGGGAATGCCGGCGCTTTTGCCGGGGAAGTAAAAGACAGTATAAAAGAGGTGGTTAGCTTAAATTTTAATACTCTTGAAGAAAAGAAAAGAGCAAATCTTGAATGTCTTTTTGATTATCGTTACAGTGTTTTTAAATCCGAATTGGGAAAAAATGAAATAATTTTATCGGTTACGTTAGCGTTAAAACCGGGGAATGAGGAATTGATAAAAAATTCAATCCGGGAAAAAATAGATTACAGAAATACAAAACATCCGATGGAATATCCAAACATCGGCAGTACTTTTAAAAATGTAAAAGTTGAGTCCGTTCCGGAAAATTGGGAAAGAGAGCTTACTCAATATATAAAAAATGACCCGTTTCCTCTTGTTCCTTCTGCCAAATTACTTTTCTTGGCAAACGTTAAAGGTAAAAAAGAAGGAGAGGCGATGATTTCCGATAAACACCCTAATTTTATTGTTAATTTGGGTAATGCGACTTCCCATGATGTGAAAACATTAATTATTTTTGCCAAAAATGCGGTCAGAGAAAAATTCAATATTGAATTGGAAGAAGAAATAACGTATGTAGGATCCGCCTAAGCTTGCCCCGATTAAATCGGGGAGCGCTTTAGCGGCGGACAGGGGGTGATAATAATGGATGAAAAGAAAAAACAGGAATTGGCAGTTAATATTAATTTGGATACAACCCCAATTCTGTATACGGATAACGTAATAATTACGGTAAATCCCGACGGCGTTGTTTTAGATATTACTCAGCGTCTGGCTAATACAAATCAAGTTAGAGTTGTTGCAAGAGTTGGAATGAGCAGGGAACAGGCTAAAAAACTTACGGCAGAGCTTGGAAAAATTTTGGCTTTAACCGAAGGACAGGTAAAAACGGGGAACAATAATTAAATTGTTTCGTAGCCGTGGAAATAGTCAAGTTTTATTCTCTTGTCTTCAACTCCTAATTTTTTTAATACGGCTAGTAAATCTTCAACCATATTATTTGGTCCGGAAATATAATATAAAGGCTGTTTCAAATTGGGTACAAGTTTCTTGATAGAATCTTCGTCAATGTGATTTGGGCTTATAAAATAATTAATTTTAAAGTTTGGGTTTGATTTTGCAATTTCCTCAAGCTCGTTCTTGAAAAGAATGTCTCCGGTTTTATTTGCATATAAAAGCGTAACGTTTATCGGAGATTTATCGTTTGCTAAATCAAGAATAATCGGTCTAAACGGCGTAATTCCTATTCCGCCGGCAATAAAAACATACTCCGCAAATACGTCTTCCAGAACAAAATTTCCGTCCGGCCCTTTTGTCTGTATTTTTCCGCCAATTGGGATTTGGTTTAATGCTTTTTTAAAACTGCTGGGAGTTTTGTCGTCAATTTTAGTAGTAATTGCAATATGGTTTTCAAAAGGAGCGGAGGAAATTGTAAAAAAACGCATTTTTCCTCTGATATCCGGATTTTTATGCTCAAGATTGTAAATTAGAAACTGCCCGGGAGTCCATAAAATAGGGAAGGATGGTTTGAAAAAAAACGAAACAGCGTCTAGAGTTTCCTGCTTTTTTTCAATGAGCGTCAATTCCATTTTATTAATATAACAAGTATTGAATTTTATGTAAAGCTCGTGATTGACTGGAAATTCACCCTGTTAAATCCGGCTACGCCGGTGCTTTGCCGCGTCAGACGCGGCTTTGCCAAGTCTGACTTGGCTTTGCAATTTAACTGGGTAAATAGTATAAATAATCTAATGGGTAATCTTTTCCTTGATATAACAATTATTATTTGTCTTGCCGCGGGTCTCTCCTTAATTTTCAGATTATTAAAACAGCCGGAAATCTTAGCTTATATTCTTACGGGAATTATAATGGGGCCTTTGGTTATTTTTAGGTCCGGAAATCAAGACATCCTTCAGACAATGTCACAGCTTGGTATAACTTTACTTTTGTTTATGGTCGGCCTCGAAATTAGAGTGTCGGATCTTTTTGCGCTTGGTAAATCGCTTTTGGCTGTGGCCTTAGGACAGCTTTTTATTACTTTTGCTTTGGGTTTTACTCTTGCTAGTATACTTGGTTTTTCGCTTTTGCCCGCCTTTTACATTGCCGTTGCGCTTACTTTCTCATCAACCGTTATAATTGTTAAAATTTTATCGGACAAAAGAGATTTGCACAGTCTTTATGCAAAGATTTCCCTTGTAATTTTACTTGCCCAGGATCTTTTGGCCATACTTCTTTTAATGTTCCTCTCCGGTTTTAGCCGGGAAGCCGGAGGAACACTGCCGTTAGTACAATTTTTCCTGATTGCCGTAAAAGGCATAATCTTATTCACTGGTGTTTGGTATTTAAGCATTAATGTTTTTCCGAAATTTTTCGAACTTATTGCCAGGAGTTCGGAGACTTTATTTTTAGTCAGTATGGCTTGGGTTTTTGGATTAACCGCGCTTGTTAGTTCGCCATACGTTGGATTTTCAACTGAAATCGGAGGCTTCTTGGCAGGTCTTGCGCTGGCTAATTCCATTGTAAATTACCAGATAATTGCCAAAGCAAAAATTTTAAGAGATTTTTTTATTGTAATTTTCTTTGTTCTTTTAGGCGCGCAAATGAATTTTGTTAATTTTTTCCAGGTTTTAGTTCCGGCAATAATATTATCTTTATTTGTTTTAATAGGCAAGCCTTTAATAGTAATGCTTATTTTAGGTTTTACGGGTTACAGAAAAAGAACGTCTTTTTTAACAGGTGTAACGCATTCGCAAATCTCGGAATTTTCTTTGATTATTATATTCATCGGAAATAAGCTGGGACACGTTTCCGATAGCGTAGTTTCTCTAATAACAATGGTTGCAATTATTACCTTTGCTTTTTCAAGTTATCTTATTTTAAGGGGCAATAAGCTGTATTTATCGTTTGGTAAGAGAATTAATTTCTTGGAAAGAAAACATAATAAAAAAGATGAAATGGTTCCAGCAGACGGTTTTGAAAATATAAAAGATCATGTTGTTGTTGTCGGAGGAGATCAGATGGGGCAGAGTATTTTGGAAGCGCTAAGGGACTCGGGAGACGAAGTAGTTGTCATAGATTTTGATCCGGCAGTTGTCAAGAATCTGGAAAACTCGCCTCGACTCGGCGAAGCGGGTAAAAAAGTACATAGGCTTTTTGGCGATATTTCCGATTTGGATATTCAGGAAAGAGCCCAGATTGACAGCGCAAAACTTGTTATATCAACCATACCCGATGCGGAAGATAATCTTCTGCTTTTAAAAGAATTAAGACACGAAAATAGAAAAGCAAAAGTAGTGGTTATGGCCTTGGATTCCCATGATGCGAAACTATTATACAATGCTCATGCAGACTATGTTATCTTGCCTCATTTGGCAGGCGGAAGACAAATAGCAAAGATAATTGCAGAAAATTCTTTGGAAAATATAGCTGGGCTTAAACAGAAGGATTTGGAGTATCTGCAGTAGTTTCTAAAACCCGCATATCCTCAATGATTTGGTTTAGGTTTCCTTCTAAAATTGCCTCAAGATTATGCCAGGACTTATTAATTCTATGGTCTGTCAGCCTATCTTGGGGGAAATTATAAGTTCTTATTTTCTCGGCCCGCATGCCGCGGCCAACTTGGGTTGCTTTTAAGCTTGAAATTTCTCCGTGCTGTTTTTCTACTTCGGCTTCCCAAAGCTTTGCTCTTAACATTTCCATTGCCAGCTCTCGGTTTTGCGCCTGAAACCTTTGAGTTTGGCAGGTAACGATAATGCCGCTTGGTTTATGAATAAGTCTTACCGCTGTTGAAACTTTATTAACATTTTGCCCTCCGTGTCCGCCGCTTCTAAAAGCTTCAAAAGTAATATCGTCGGGGTTGATATGTAAATCAATATCTTCAAGTTCCGGCAAAACAGAAACGGTTGCGGTAGAGGTATGAATTCTGCCCCGTTTTTCAGTCTCGGGAGTTCTTTGCACCCTGTGAACTCCTGCCTCGTACTTAAACAATTCAAAAGCCCCGCCCGCATCGCGTTGCGAAGCATTGCGGGCAGGCCCCTTGCCTTCCACTTTAATTACGTTTTCGTCCAATGTCTCAATTTTAAATCCTTTAATCTGGGCAAATCTTGAATACATCCGCAAAAGATCCTGCCCCCAAATTTTTGCTTCTTCGCCGCCTGCCGCCCCCGATACTTCGATAATTACGTTTCTTGTGTCCAGGGAATCGTCTGCTTCTTCTTTGTTGGTTTGAAAAGTTGCCTCAATTTCTGCTTTTTGTTTTTCCAAATCCGCAATTTCTGCTTTTGCCATTTCGGCCAAAGAAGGGTCTGAAAGAAGAGTTTTTGTTTCCTCGATTTTTTTATCCAATTCTTGAAGCTGTATCAATCTGTAATCTTCCATAGGAAGTTTTGTCTCCTTAGATCCTTGGCGCGGGAAAGGGACTTGCCCTTCCGAAGCCTTGGCAAAGGAGGGCTATTTTAATGCGTCAAGCATTTCGCGGAGTGTCTGCGGTCCGGAGTTATCTTTTTTAACTTCTTTTTTCTTGGCAACGTATTCTTTTGCAGCTTCTTGTTTGGCTTGAAATTTTTGAATCTTTGAACCTGAATCAACAAATCTTTGTTCGCCCGTATAAAAGGGGTGGCATTTGCTGCAAAGTTCCACACGGATTGTCTCCAGAGTGCTTCCAGTTGTAAATGTGTTTCCGCAAGCACATATAACCTGCGCATTATCAAAATATTGTGGGTGAATCGCCTGTTTCATACTCAATATTATACCGTAAATAGGAACTCAATACAAGACTTTGTTCGGTTTTTGGGAGGGTGCAAATTTCACCCTGTGCTTGATTTAGCAAATGCAGAATAATATAATCCGATATATGAGAGAGATGGAGCCGGTTTATCTGAAAAAAACATCAATGTTGGTTACCAAAACGGCTACAGTTATAGATTTTGAAACTTCTCAAGTAGATATAGAGAGAGCCAGGGTTACACTTGAGCAATTTTCATTAGAATATGACCCTTCGTCGGTTAGCGTTGCCACCGCGACAAAAGTAAGGCTTATTGAAGGTTTACCTAGATGCAGTAGTCGAGTTATGCTATGGGAAGCCATATGGGTGCATGAGTCTGAAAAACCTCCACAAGATTTTGTAATTTATCCATGCTCTAGAAATTGATCTTAGATTCCCCTAATCTCCAATTTCTCCCGCGTTTATTTTCACCCCGATATTTATTTAGTTGATTATGTTTTAATGTATTGATACATCACTACATAACCTTTTTACCACAAGTATACTTGTATACCTGTGATAATCATTTTTTCTTTAGTTTCAAATTTCTCCCTCGTGGTATAATTAGCATCAATGAATAAAAAAATAATCATTCAAAAAACTGCGGATTATGCCAAGAAAACCTTGGAAGGGGAAAGTAGCGGACATGACTGGTGGCATGTTTATAGGGTTTGGAAAATGGCAAAATATATCGGAAAGAAAGAAAAGAATGTTGAGATGTTTGTAATAGAAATAGCTGCTCTTTTGCATGATATTGCCGACTGGAAATTGCACGGAGGGGACGAAGAAATCGGACCAAAAACCGCAAGGACGTGGCTCGAAACTCTTGATGTCGAAGAAAAATATATCGAGCACGTTTACCAAATTATAAAGACTGTAAGTTTTAGGGGAGCAAACGTAAAGTCCCAGATGAAAACAAAAGAAGGGATGGTTGTGCAGGACGCGGATAAATTAGACGCGATTGGCGCAATTGGAATTGCCAGGACTTTTGCTTACGGAGGAAAAATGGGGCAGGAAATTCACAACCCAAACTCAAAGCCAACAATGCATAATTCATTTGAAGAATATAAAAATAGCAAAAGTCCGACGATTAATCATTTCTACGAAAAACTCCTGCTCTTAAAAAACAGAATGAATACTAAAACCGCAAGGCAAATCGCTCTTAGAAGACATAAATATATGGAAAAATTTCTTAAGAAGTTTTATAAAGAATGGGAAGGAAAAGAATAGAATTATTACGAATTTCCCCCCTGGCATAATCTACTCAAGATTTAAGTATGAGAGCTGCCGCTTTTTCCGCTTTGTTTTGCCCCACGTGCCCTAGCCGCTTCTGATTGTAGCCTGTCTAATAATGAATCTGGTTTAAGAACTGGGGGTACAGCTTCAGGGATTGGTTCTGTAGTTCCAGGTTCGGGAGTTTGTTTAGGAACTTCTGGGGGTCGCGGGGTTTCTCCTCTTTCGTCTGTCATTTCAAATCACCTCCTTTAATTTAATTATATACCTAAATGTTGTGATTAGCAAAACCAGTTCTCCCGAGTTATTTTTCACTTAGGTATTTATTTAATTGAGCATGTTTCCATGTATCAACATGTATCAATATGTCATTACACAAGCATTTTTAATACAGGTATACTTGTATACCTGTGATAATCCATTTTCCTTAGTTCCAAATTTCCCCGTGATATAATATTCAAATGAAACTGATTGCTTTGAATATTTGGGGAGGGCAAGTATACGAACCACTGATTGAATTTATAAAAGAGCAAAGTAAGACTGTTGATATATTTTGTTTTCAGGAAGTATTCAAATCCGACAGAAATATTTTTCATAATGGTATGAAGACGAATGTTTATTCCGATATTGAAAAGATCTTAAAAAACTACAGCAGTTATTTTGCCCCCATGTTTGCAAGACATGATACTAAAGAAAAGGTTGATTTCGAACTTCTTTTTGGACAGGCTACTTTTGTCAGAAAATCAATAAAGGTTTTATCCGAAGGAGATATTTTTGTTTATGGCTCATATGGTCAAGAGCACACGAAACCCGTAAGGAATGGTCAGTTTATGGATTTTCCAAGGAACATCCATTTTGTTGATATAGAGAAAGATAAAAAAGAAACTTTGATTGCCAATCTGCATGGATATTGGATTCCCGACTCAAAAGAAGATACACCGGAAAGATTGGAGCAATCGGACAAAATAACAAAATTCTTGGATTCATATAAACATAGAAAAATTCTTTGCGGGGATTTTAATCTAAACCCAAACACGAAGAGCATGTTTAAGCTGGAAGAGGGAATGGTTAATCTAATTAAGAAACATAATGTTAAAAGTACAAGAAGTAATCTGCATACAAGAAAAGATAAATATGCCGACTATATATTAGTTTCAAAAGATATAAAAGTAAAAGATTTTAAAGTTTTGCAAGATGAAGTCTCCGACCATCTGCCTTTATTTCTGGAATTTAATTAATTTTTTAAAACTCCGAAGTCTGTTTTCTTAGAAGATGGAAAGGGTGGTAATGAATTCTTCCTTCTGCAACATAAATTCCTAAAAACACCAGTACTGCTGCAATTACATAAGATTCGGAAATAGTTTCATGCAATAGTGGAATAGCAACTAAGATTGTGGCAATAGGGTCAACATATGTAAAAATTCCCGTTTCGGAGACTCTTACATGTTTTAAAGCTAAAAAATAGAAATAATGTGCCAAAATCGATGCAAATAAAACCGCATAAATAATTCCTAGAATTGCCTGCATATTCAATGCGAAGAAACCGGTTGAATTATATTCTATTAAAACGGCGGGTAAAAGGAAAAGAGAACCAATAATAAAGGTAAGAAAAACAGTTGCCAAGGGATCATTTCTTTTCATTATTTTTTTAACAACAAGCGCTTGAATTACGCTGCAGATGGTTGCAAGAAAAATAAGAAAATTTCCTAAAACTCCGCTCGAAAATCCGGCTTCCAGAGCAGGTTTAAAAATCAATATCAAAACACCTAAAAGACTGATAAGGGTTCCTGCCAGTAATTTTGCTGATATTTTTTCTTTGAAAAAAATTATTGAGGCTCCCAGTAGGATTATGGGACCGGCGGAAATTATAATCGGAGCGTTAATGCTCGGTGCTAGTTTTAATCCGAATAAGAGAAGAGGTATCTGAAGAGTTATGGATATTATTGATGCAAAGAAAAGTTTTGGTATGTCTTCTTTCGCGAATTTAAAATTTTTTAAAATAAATGGGATAAGAATAACTGCTCCCAAAAAAAATCTTATAAAAGCAAAAGTAAATGGGGGAATCACTTCAAGCGTCCATTTGTAAATAGGAAGTCCGGCGCCCCAAATAATATTTGCAAAAATAAGTGCCAAAATTGCCAGTTTTGTTTTGTTTCGCGATATTAAAAAAATTCTAAAGGGCATTTAGGATTGAATTAGTTTTTTAATTATTTCTTCCAATGTTAATGTTTCCTGTGTCCTCCTGATCATGTCTTTTAGTATTAATTTTTCTTTGTCAAAAATGATTGAGTAGGGAATATCTTTTTTGTCTGCATATTTTAATTGTTTTTCCAAATCTTTTTCATCCAGATAAATCTCGGTATTTATACCATTTTCCCTTAAGGTATTTGCAATTTCAAAAGCCCGCTCATTCGTACTTGTAACTAAAACTTTTGTAACCGAAGGTCCTGCCGGAAAAAGATTTAGTTCATCCATAGCCTCAAAAAGGCGGTCAAAACCAAAAGAAAATCCAACTGCGGGAATTTGTTTGCCTGCAAAAATTCCTATTAGATTATCATACCTTCCTCCGCCGGCCAGTGAGCCGTAAGGATAATCCTCGGAAACAATCTCAAAAATAGTAGATGTGTAGTAATCAAGACCTCTTGCAAGTCTCGATTTAAAGATTATGTCTTTATCCTTTTCAATAGAATATTCCTTTAAGAAATTGAATACGCTTTCTATATTAGGCGGTGGTTTTTTATCGTCAAAGTTATTAAATAATTTCTCAATCCATTGCTTCTCAAAACCTTTTTGAATAAGTTCCTTAGATACTCCGTCTTTTCCTATTTTGTCCCATTTGTCAATGGCAGAAAAAACTGTAGGCTTCCAGTCTTTAAATATAGAACGGTCATTTACTAAAACTTTTGCATTTTCAAATCCTAATTTTCTAATTGCTTTCAAAGCGCATGCGATTATTTCCGCGTCAGCCCTTAGAGAAGGGGAGCCGACAATGTCGATATCGACCTGCATAAATTCTCTGTATCTGCCTTTTTGCGTGTTTTCGGCTCTCCATACATTTTGTATCTGGTATCTTTTAAAAGGCATGGGGAGGTCGTTTTGATACTGCGCAACAACTCTAGCCAGAGGAACGGTTTGATCGTAGCGAAGCGCAACATTCCGTCCACCTAAGTCTTTAAATTTATACATGAGCTTGTCGCCTTCGTCTCCGTATTTCCCGGTTAGCACCCCTTCGTACTCAAGGCTTGGGGTTTCTAATGGCTCAAAGCCATAGGACTCAAACACTTTCTTTAAAGTGTTTATTACGTATTCACGTTTCTTTGCGTCTTTGGGCAAAAAATCACGAAAACCCTTAAGGGTTTGGACATTTATCATAAGCTTATGATATCACATTTAAGATTAAATGATGAAGGATTAATGATTAAAGCATTCATTTGGAATTTGCATATTTGCTTATTGGGTTATTAAGATTTTGTGGGATTAATAAAGTAGTGGCCAAGCTCTCTAAAAATTATGCCTATAATTCCAAGAACAGGAATTGCGAATACGGCGCCCAAAGGCCCTGCAATTTTTGCTCCAACGACAAACGATAGA
>CAYIOB010000001.1:34497-49354 GCA_964364925.1 uncultured Gammaproteobacteria bacterium | reverse complement strand
AACTTCAGGTCGGAGCAGCCGTTACGTTCGATATCGTAGAGGGTGAAAAAGGCCCAAGTGCAAAAAATGTAAAACTTGCCTAACAGAATTTTTTGAATTTGCCGGAAAAGACGCCCAAAATGTTTTATTTATTCTTTTTCCCGCAAAAAGAATCAAAAGCTTTTGCATTTTTTCTTCTCTTTTGCCGAAAAGAAGAAGCAGAAACTCTTTGCCTGTCTCGTTTTATGCTTTCAGTTTTTCGTTCATTTGACGGGTGATTTCACCCCCTCCTCAACAAGTTTGTGAGGAATCCCCCTGTCGCATTCACTCAAACCTTCATGTATAAAACTTCGAACGGCAAAAAAAACAAGAAATTGTTCTCTGTTGAATTGCAAATGGGAAGGAAAAAATAATTTGACTTCCCACCCACAAAATAAATAAAAATCGTAGAGAATACCTCTTGACACTAGACTTGACAGTAAAAGTTTACCTCTTGACACTAGACTTGACAGCGACTATAATATACTTGACAGTATGGATACAAGATCTCAAATATTAAATTTTGCAAAGAGAAATAAAATATTTAGAACTTCAGACGTGGTAAAGGGTTTAAGAAATAAGGTATCACGTCAACAAGTTAGCTACCTTCTGAATGATTTGCTAAAAAAAAATAAGCTAGTAAGACAAGGTAGTGGGGCTTTTATATTCTATGCGCTACCTGATAATGCTAATGCTCTTAATAAATTAATACATAGAAGATTTTTGAACGAGAACCTAAAAGAGCATGAGGTGTTAGATCAAATGAAAAGTAGCTCCCCCTTTTTAGGTAGTCTAAAGGAGAATGTAGACAGTATCTTTAATTATTCTTTTTCTGAAATGTTAAATAATGCAATAGAACATTCTAAATCTAGCCTTATTGAGGTTGGAGTTGAAAGTAACAAAGATTTTTTGATTTTCGTCGTGAGAGATTTTGGTATAGGAGTATTCAGAAGCGTGATGCAGAAAAGACATCTTAACTCTGAATTAGAAGCAATTCAAGATTTGTTAAAAGGCAAGCTTACAACTCAACCCCAGTCTCATTCTGGGGAGGGAATATTTTTTACCTCCAAAGTAGCGGACATTTTTATATTAGAGAGTTTTGGATTAAGGTTAAGGATAGATAATATTATTAAAGATATTTTTGTAGAAGAAATACCCACAATAAAAGGAACCAAGGTAACGTTTGAAGTAAATCTAAATTCTAAAAAACACCTAAATGATATTTTTAAGAAATACACAAATCCTGCTTCCTATGAATTTGATAAGACAGAAATTCATGTAAAACTTTATACAATGGGTACAATATATGTTTCCAGATCTCAAGCTAGAAGGATATTGAATAATCTGGACAAATTTAAAACAGTGATATTAGATTTCGACAAGGTTCCTACCATTGGTCAGGCTTTTGCTGATGAGATTTTTAGAGTTTTCTCGCAAAAACATCCCGATATTAAAATAAGTCCAATAAATATGAATGAAGCAGTAGATTTTATGGTAAGACGCGTAGAAAAACCTAATGCGACTTCTTAGCAGCAAAAGAGTATTTTCTATATATTCAAAATTTAGCCTCAAGTATTACTACATTTGGTCTATTTAATATTGCCCCTTGCATATTTTGCGGATTTGTGTTATAATGTCAAGCATGCAAGAAGATAGAGCGCAAAGGTTTAAAAGAATTGCCACGTATAGAACAAACGAAGTTATAGATAAACTCCGACTTTTGGGAAATCTATCTAATAAAGCAAACTACGACTATTCCAATGAGGAAGTAAGCAAAATTTTTTCTGCTGTTGAATCTCAATTAAAAATTGCAAAAGCTAGATTCGCTTCACCGAAAAAGAAAAACGAATTTAAACTTTAATATGTATCATAAAAATCAAAAAACTAATTATCTCGATATAAGTTATGATGATCTTGTTGTTTATTCTTTATTTATATTGCAAAAGAGGGAACAACATGCCACTTTCGAAAATTTAGTTTACCAATGCTTTACCCTTTTCCCTAAAAGGTTCCAGCTTCCGGGATATTCGAGCTGGCCAGATGCCTCATTAATTGAACGATCATGGTTAAGATGCAGGACCGATAAAGGATTAATGCATGGAAGTAAATCTAAAGGATTTACATTAACCCAAAAAGGAATTTTATTAGCTAGGGATGTGGAAAACAAACTAGAAGGAAAGGTTTTGGGGAATAAAAGATTTATAAAAAAAGATATGCGATCAAGAAGCGGAAAATTAGTTAATCATGTAGAAAAATCTTCTGCATACAACAAATTCTTAACAACAAAGTCACTTGAAGGAATAACCGATTTTGAATTTTGCGATCTATTATATTCAACTTTAGATACTGAATCTTCTCTCAGAAAAAGAAACCTAGAAGAGTTGAAATATCATGTAGGTGTGTACGATAGAGAGGATTTGCTTGATTTTTTAAATATGTGTGAAATAAAATTCCAAAAAATGTTAATAGGTTATAACGATTCGCAGTATCAGGGTGGAATGATGAAGAGGAGAAAGAAATGACAAAGGCAGTATCAAGACCATTACAGGCTACAGCTAGAGCTTTTAGACAGTTAGCAGATCAAACGATAAAAAAAGATCCCGTAAGGGCGATTGTCGAGTTGATTACTAATAGCGATGACAGTTATAAAAAGCTAGAGAAATTAGGTTTAGAGCAAGCTGGGGAAATAGAGATTTATTTTCGCAGATATCAAAATCAAGCATCAATTAGAATAAGAGATTTTGCTCAAGGAATGAGTTCTGAATTGATGGATCAAGCAGTTGGATTATATGGTTCAGATACTTCTGGTTTCTTGGCCGGTGAGGGTGGAAGAAGCTTTTTTGGGAGAGGATTAAAAGAGGCAATATTAGGGATGGGTTCAGGATTTGTAAGATCTATACAGAATAATTTATATCATGAGTCAGTTTTAAGTATAAATTTATATGAACGTGAAATTCCCAAAGAAGCTACTCAATTATATAAAGATAAATTAGGGATAAATTCCAGAGGCACAGAAATCAGCTTAGTTATAGACAGGCAGGGTATAACAATTCCTCAGTTCGAAACATTAAAAAGATCATTAGAGTTGCATTATGCTTTACGTGATATCTTATCCTCATCCAAAAGAATTGCTACATTAATAGAATTAGATTCTAAAGATGAGATAAAAAATAAAGCAAACCTGACCTATGTGTTTCCAAAGGGAGACCTTATTATAAATAAGCCATTTAATTTACCTGAATTTGAAACAGAAGCTGTTTTACAAATATATAAAGCTTCCGAACCATTAACTGGTAGAGAAGATGGTTATCTTAGGCAAAATGGAATATTAATATGCAGTAAGGGGGCAATACATGATATTGGCTTGTTTAAATTTGAGAACGAAGATTTGGCTAAAAACTTATTTGGAAGAATTATATGTGATGGAATCGATGTGCTTTTGAGAAGCAATGAGTCAATATTAAGCGATAGTAGAGATGGTTTAGATTGGTCTCACCCATTGAACAAAAAGCTGCGTTTATTGATAGAGCAGGAACTAGAAATTTATATTCAGGAAGAAAGGAAAAAGAAAGAGGAAACGGAATCCACTCTAGAAACTGAAAATACAAAAAAGAGATTTAAGAAGGCAATAGATAAATTAAATTCTATAGTCGCAAACGAACTAAAAGATTCACCAAGAGTTGGCGAAGGTGAGACTCAAAAAGGACAAATGTTTCCTCCAAATGGTTTTGATTTTGTCCCAAACTATTATCACTTATTAGTTAATAAACAATCTATGTTAACACTTAAATTAGATACGGAAAAAATTGATGAAGAGTTAGAGAATATAACTGTTTCTACAGACAGTCCGAATATAGAAATTATATCTAAAACAATAAAAAAAGAAGAAATAATCTCAGAAGGATCCTTAAAAATAATACATGTTTTAGTTGAAGGGAAACAAATAGGTGATGAGGGTAGAGTTATTGCATTGCTTAAAAATCACAGAGCAGAAGCTTATATACGAGTAGTTGCTAAAAGAGAAGATAGTGAGCATCACAGAAAAAGAAAGCATAGAGGAATGTTCAAGGATATAAAATACAGTTCTCTAGCTGATCCTAATTTAAGAGTTAGATACGATAGATTGACAGGAACAATTATTATCGCTACGAAAGCACCATCTGTTAAACTTTATTTAGGATTGGACGGAGAAGGACAGGATAACCCCGGAGCACAAGTAATGACTGCTGAATTAGTTGTTCAAGCTTTCTGTAGAGAATTGGCAAGAATGAAAATACAAAGCGGTGCGGAGCCCACCTTAGGAGAACCAGAAGAGTTTCTAAATTCTGTATACAATAAATTAGTTACTACTTATGGTCATTTAATTCACTCAATACTTGGTCCTAAAATTTAAGATAATTAATTGGTCCCTAACCTAGGGAATTATATTTTTATTCGATCATGTCTTAATTAGAAAAAATATAAAAATAAGGAGGTGAAAATTTTTATGGCAGGTCCTTTTGTTTTAAGTTCAAATAATATTTCTACGCAAGCATCAAATACATCGCCAGGTGCTTATATTCTTTCCAGAGACGGAATAAATGTTAACTATGTTGGAAGATCCGATAACGATCTTGCTGGAAGGTTAAGGAGTTGGGTTGATCAAGGTTATTCTCATTTTTGGTTTGAATACGCGAGTTCTTCGTTGCAAGCATTTAATCTAGAATGTAATTGGTATCATACATATCGAAATCTTGATAATACAGTTCATCCTGCTCGACCAGCGAATACTTCATGGCAATGTCCACGATGCAATATATTTCAATCCACTCTATAAAAAGGGTATTGACAATTTATTAGCAGTTGTGATAGATTACTGCTAATCCTTCGACTTCGCTCAGGATTTTCAATCCTCTGCAAGCTGGGGGTAAGTCTTTTCTCATTTTTGAGATTTGACTTTTGAGTTTTGAATTGAGTTTATGCATGATTTAACACAGCGGCAGGTTGAAATTTTAAAAAGCCTCATCGAAGAATATATCGAAACAGCGGAGGCCGTGGGTTCGGAGACTTTAGAAAAAAAGCACAATATGGGTGCAAGCCCGGCAACTATTAGAAACGAAATGGTTAGACTTACTGAGTTAGGATACTTAAAAAAACCTCACATTTCCGCAGGACGCATTCCAACTCCAAGCGCAATGAAATTCTACGTTAAACAGTTGATGAAGGAAAAAGAGCTGTCTGTGACGGAAGAAGTTGCCTTAAAAGAAAAAGTTTGGGACCTTCGGGACAAGGAAAACGAATTTTTAACACAAATAACAAGAGCTTTAGCCGATAAAACCAAAGCTCTAGCAGTTACAACTACGAGTGACGGTAATTTTTTCTGTGCAGGTTATGCAAATATTTTAGATATGCCGGAGTTTTTTGATATAGATTTAACAAAAGCGCTTTTATCTTTCGTTGATGGGAGCGATTATTTGCGGGCTTTATTTTTAGGAGAAATAGACGATGGAGAAATTCACATACTTTTGGAAGATGAGCTAGGGCCTAAATTAGTCGGTCCTTACGGATTCGTTTTCGTAAAATATCATTCACCAAATAACGTAATTGGAGAAATCGGAGTCTTAGGACCGAGCAGATTAAATTATAATTATATAGTGCCTACAGTTAGATATTTTGGAAATCTTATAGAAGAAATTGCCAAGGGATGGTAGGAAAGCAATTTACAATTGACAATTTACAATTTACAATTAGGACAAGACGATGAAAAAACATGAAGAAAGTAAAAAACATGAAAAGCAGGAAAATGAAGAATTTAAGAACCTTGAAAACCAGTTAAAAAGAGCATTGGCCGATTACCAGAATCTTGAAAAAAGAGTAGTAAGTGAGAAGTCCGAATGGATAAAATTAGCAAACAAAGGACTGCTCTTAAGACTCCTTCCGGCTTTAGATAATCTTATCTTGGCGGAAAAACATACTCAAGATGAAGGTGTAAAGCTTAGCATAGACCAAATTCTCAGCGCTTTTAAAGAAGAAGGCATTGAAAAAATAGAAACCATTGGCCGCGACTTTGACCCTAACTTAATGGAAGCAGTTCATACGGTAGAAGGACAGAGCGGAAAAGTTGTTGAAGAATTGCGTATAGGCTATACTCTTTTTGGACAGGTTTTAAGACCGGCACAAGTAGTTGTTGGTTCTGTAAAACAAAACTCAAATTGACCATTTACTATTGACGATTGACCAATTAGAAGGTAGTCGCAAATGGTAAATAGTAAATTGTAGATAGTAAATAATAAACTTATGGGAAAAATAATTGGTATTGATTTAGGTACAACAAATTCGGCAGTCGCGGTAATGGAGGGCGGAAGTCCAAAGATTATCCACTCTGCGGAGGGAAAAAATATTATCCCGTCGGTAGTTGATCCGATTAGTCATGTAGTGGGGGATGTTGCCAAAAGACAAATTGTTTTAAAGCCCAAAACCACAATATTTTCTATAAAAAGATTAATGGGCAGAAAATTCACAGACAGCTCCGTTCAGTTTGACATAAAATGGCTTCCTTACACAATAAAATCAGGACGCGACGGAATGGCTGATGTTGAGGTTGACGGAAGAATGTTTACTCCGCAGGAAATTTCCGCAAAAATCCTTCAGAAAATAAAAGCGGACGCAGAAGCCTATTTGGGAGGAAAAGTAACACAAGCGGTTATTACGGTTCCGGCATATTTTGACGATTCCCAGCGCCAGGCAACAAAACAAGCAGGAGAAATTGCGGGATTGGAAGTACTTCGCATTATTAACGAACCAACAGCTGCGGCTTTGGCTTACGGACTTGATAAGAAAAATGCCCACACAATTGCAGTTTACGATTTAGGCGGCGGAACTTTTGACATTTCAATTCTGGAGCTAGGAGACGGCGTTTACGAAGTAAAATCAACAAACGGAGACACGCATTTGGGCGGAGATGATTTTGATCAGGCAATAATAGATTATTTAGCAGAAGAATTCAAAAAAGAAAACGGAGTTGATCTTAAAAAAGACCCGCAAGCTTTGCAAAGACTAAGGGAGGCGGCAGAAAAAGCAAAAATTGAACTTTCAAGCTCTCAAGAAGCGCAGATTAACCAGCCTTTTATAACTCAGGGAAAAGACGGGCCATTGCATTTAACTTTGACTTTGACAAGGGCAAAACTTGAGCAAATTGTCGATCCTCTTATTCAAAAAACTCTAAAACCTGTTGAAATAGCGCTAAAGGATGCAAAAGTAAAAGTTTCGGATATTGACGAAATTGTTTTGGTCGGAGGAATGACCAGAATGCCTAAGGTTTTAGAGGTTGTTACTAAATTTTTCGGCAAAGAACCTAACAAATCGGTTAATCCGGATGAAGTTGTAGCAATAGGCGCAGCGGTTCAGGGCGGAGTTTTGGGAGGAGAAGTTAAAGATGTTTTACTTTTAGACGTAACGCCTTTAACTTTGGGAATAGAAACTTTGGGAGCGGTTGCAACGCCTTTAATTTCAAAAAATACAACCATACCAACCTCCAAGTCTCAAATTTTTTCAACAGCTGCCGATAATCAAACCCAGGTTGAAATAAATGTTTTACAGGGTGAAAGACCAATGGCTTCGGATAATAAATCTTTGGGAAGGTTTGTTTTGGACGGAATTCCGCCGGCGCCTCGTGGCGTTCCCCAGGTTGAAGTTACTTTTGATATTGATGCATCTGGCATTTTAAATGTAAAAGCGGCAGATAAAGCAACGGGAAAAGAACAAAGCATAAAAATAACCGGCTCAACAGGCCTTACAAAAGAAGAAGTTGAGAAAATGACCAAAGAGGCCGAAGCGCATGCGGCTGAAGATGCCGAGAAAAAAGGTAAAGTTGAGGCAAGAAACCAGGCAGACTCATTAATATTTACAGCGGAAAAATCCCTTAGCGACGCGAAAGAAAAAATAGCAGAAGACGTAAGAAAAGAAGTTGAGGATAAAATATCAGCTCTAAAAAGCATTCTTGATAGCGGTTCTAAAGAAGATTTAGAAACAAAAACAAAAGAACTTTCCGAGTCTTTGCAAAAAATCGGGGAAGCAATGTACAAGAAGAATGAGTCAGAAGAAAAACCTGCGGAAGAAGCTAAGCCGGAAGATTCAACGGGTAATGGGCAAGCAAAAAAAGACGGCAAAAAATCAGACGAAGAACCTGTTGAAGGAGAAGTGGTAAACTAAGGTGAGGAACGCGCTCACATTACTCCTATTTTCCTCAAATGAATATTTCGCGCATTCTCTTATTGATATAATATAATAAAGCTATGGCAGACAATAAAGATTATTATCAAATTTTAGGAGTTACTAAATCCGCATCGGCTGAGGAAATAAAAAAAGCCTACAGAAAACTTGCTTTACAATTTCACCCGGATAAAAACAAAACTAAGGAAGCAGACGCAAAGTTTAAAGAAGTGACTAAGGCTTACGAAGTTTTGTCGGATTCGCAAAAAAGACAAACTTACGATCAGTTTGGCGCGGCCGCTTTTGAACAAGGCGGTCCGGGAGCGGGAGGTCCTTTTGGCGGAGGGTTCGGTCAACAAGGCGGACCGTTTACGTATACTTATACGACAAACGGGGCCCCCGGCGGATTTTCCTCCCAAGGCGGACCAGCCTCGGGCTGGGATTTCGGCGGATTTTCCGACCCTTTTGAAATTTTTGAGCAGTTTTTCGGCGGCGCCTCACCTTTTGGCAGAAGACAACACAGAGAAGTCTATTCTTTAAAAATAGATTTCATGGAGGCTGTTAAAGGCACGCAAAAAAAAGTTGATTTAGGAGGCAAAGTACAAACTATAAAAATTCCGGCCGGCGTAGATGATGGTTCAAGAATAAGGTTTGGAGACGCAGACGTTATTATTAATGTAACTCCCGATAAAAGATTTAAGAGAGAAGGTTATGATGTTGTATCCGAAGAAGAGTTGTCCTTTCCCGAAGCTGCGCTTGGAACAGAAATAAATGTGGAAACAGTCGAGGGCAAAGTAAAACTTAAAATTCCGCAGGGAACGCAACCTGGTATGGTAATAAGGCTTGGAGGGAAAGGCATAGCGCATATTAGAGGTTCGGGTAAAGGCGACCATTACGTCCGCATCAAAATCGTAGTTCCAAAAAATCTTTCTTCAAGACAAAAAGAACTATTAAAAGAATTTGATTCCTCCAAAAAATCCGGTTGGTTCTAGATTGTCCCTCAAATCCAATTCGTCCCCAAACCGGTATTTGATATAATTCTCCTGTGACATTTAAGCTTGTTAATTTAAACATTTGGATCGGCGGTAAGCTTTTAGATTCTGCTCTAGATTTTCTTGCTAAGGAAAATCCCGACATCTTAACGCTCCAGGAGGTATTTAATGGATCGGGTAATGAGCTACCAAAAAATGAGAGAACGATAGAGATTTTAAAGAAAGAGCTAGATTATAAATATTCTTTTTTCTCAAAATGCTTCATGGACGAAGCGACAAAGGGAAAAGTAGATAGAGGAAATGCAATTTTATCCCGTTTCTCAATAATAAATACAAATGACGTGTTTTTCGACAGGCCTTATGGGGTATATTCCGAGAATAGACCGCAAGATTTTCCTATTCTTCCGAGAACAATTCAGCACGCAGAAATACAAATTAATAATAAAGTAGTAAATGTTTTCAATACTCAAGGCATTTGGGGGTTAGATGGAGATGATAACGACAGGAGACTTGGAATGAGCAAAATTATATTAGATCAAGTAAAAGACAAAGATAATGTTATCCTTGCCGGAGATTTTAATGTGAAACCTAATACGGAAACAATGAATAATATAGAGGAATTATTTATAAATGTATTCAAAGATGAATTAAAGACAACTTTTAACATGAAAAGAAAAACAAATCCTGGATACGCAACTGCTGTTGTAGATATGATTTTTATCAGCAAAAACATAGAAATTGTAAACCATACTTGTCCTCAAGTTGATGTTTCCGACCACTTTCCTTTAGTTTGCACATTCAATATTAAGTAAAGTAATCCTACATACAGCATCTTTAAAAAAGCTGGTTTTAAGAAAAATTATATGCTACGATTAAGTTATGAACTGTACGCCAACAGAGTTAGGATGTATTCCTAATGACCCGATTGGGTTCGTGGCAAAATTTTACGGAATAGGTTTAGGAATAATCGGCGGAGTTGCGGTTCTATTTATTATCTACGGCGGTTATATTATTTTATCTTCCCAGGGAAACCCTCAGAACTTAAACAAGGGAAAGAGTTATATAATGTATGCAATTATAGGTTTGCTTTTGGCAATTTTCGGCTTTGTATTTGTTCAAATTATCGCAGTTGATGTATTAAAGATTCCCGGGTTTTCGTAATATGATGAAAAAACTGCCCAATTTCAGTATAAAGTATTTTGTATCTAGTATTAAGTATAAAAGGATTTTATCTTTATTTCTCCTTGCTTTATCATTCTTAATACTTACTACATACTACTTATTGCTAAATATTGCACCAAAGGCTTTTGCCCAAAGCAATCCCTTTCCGACTTTAAGCCCAACATCCCAAGTTCTCTTAGCTCAGGTGGCTCCCGCCGCTACGGCTGCGCCTGCGGATGGAACCTGGGTTTCAGATTCCGATGTAACCTTTGTCGGAAAAGTCGGAGCAAGAGCGGGGTCTTTCTTGGATTGGACCTTACAAAACTATAACTGGTCGTTTGTTTCCAACGGATCAAATCCTCTGGCCAGCTTTTGGGCAACAATACGAAACATTGTTTATGCATTTATTGCAATTTTTGTCTTGATAACGGCGTTTGTGCTTATTGTTACCAGAGGCAGAAATATTACGGTTATGCGTTTTATTCCAAGATTTATTCTGATAGTACTTTTGGTTACTTTTTCTTTTGCTCTTGCGCAGTTTCTATATCAAATAGTCGATATAGTGCAAGGATTTTTTCTAAAGAATCCGGACGCCGCATCCGCTGCCGCCTATCCTTTTATTTGGCAGGGAAATCTTCTTTATATAGGTTTTGATTATCAAAATTTCTTAGGTTACAGAATTTACGGTTCGGCTTTTGACGAATCTGCGTTTATTTCGCTTCTTTTGGTAAAACTTACAGCCGTAACTTATTATGTAATGGTTGGAATTTTACTGCTCCGAAAAATAATTCTGTGGTTTTTTATTATAATTTCTCCAATTTTTCCCTTGCTTTTGCTTTACTCCCCAATTAGAAACACGGGAAAAATTTGGGTAGGAGAATTTTTTCGCTGGCTTTTGTATGCGCCGCTTTTTTCCATACTTTTATCGGGGTTGGTTTTTGTATGGAGAAGCGGAATTCCACTTAAGTTTAATTTCGGCCAGGAAGTTGTTTATCCGACTGCAATTAATATTCTGCTCGGCGGACCGGGACAAATTTTGTCTTTGACAAACAGTGTTAACAATAGTGATACTTTTGCTCAATATGTGGTTGCCTTGTTAATGCTGTGGGTAGTTATTATCCTGCCGTTTTTGCTTTTACAGGTATTTCTTGATTACATTAATACGATTTCTATAGGTGAAAATGCGTGGGTAAAACAGCTGGCAACGACAGGGCCGTCGTTTATGGGAAGAGGCAGAAATGTAGTGCCGGAACCGCAGCCGCCTTTATCTTCTCAGCCGGCAGGCATGGCCAGAAGCATTCCATTTACGGCCAAAATTGAAATACCCGAAGCTAAAGCACGCAGCATATCTTCAAATGTATTTTCAAAAGGTTCTTCACAAATGGCTTCACAAATAGCTAATCTTCATTCCGTTGAGTCAAGCAGCGAGATACTGCGTCTTACCAATCTTACCGTTCCGACCATGAGGGATATAGCAAGATACGAAACCTCAGCCATTTCCTCTGATATCTCCAGGCATTCTGAGATCGCGAGGGTTCACGAAACTCTGGAAAGAATTGCGAACCCAAGCGTTATAAGTACGCCAATGGAAAAACAGCGCTACACAACGGTTAAAGAAAAACTTGTTGCCGAAGGACAAAAAGGAAATTATTTGGCTGCTACAATTCTTTCTGCGGCAAAAACGGCATCGGTATCAAGTTCAGCTTCGATATCGGCGTCGACACAGATTCTTAATAAGCAGCAGGAAATTACCAAACTCGGACATACTCTGGAGAGAATTGAAAATCCGGATATTGCCGGTCCAATAGAAAAACACAAATACATAACTATTAAACAACAGCTTTTTGAGGCAGAAAAAAACGGCGATCCGGTGGCGACTTTGATTCTTACGGCAAGCAAAAAAGGTAAATTGGGATCAAGCGAAGAGATCAAAGAAAAATTAAAAGAAGCAAAAGAAAGAGGGAATTCTTTGGCCGCCGCAATTTTACAGGAGGCGGGAGTCGTAGATATCGAAAAAGTCTTGGCAAGTAATTTCCCGGTTGTCAACAGGGTTCAGTCCGTAAGTCTTGATGATTATGAAGCTGTTAAAAAGATGTGGGTCGAAAACTATCAAAAACTTGATCCTCCCAAGTCGGTTGGCAGTAAAGAAAGAAATAGAAAGGAATGGGTAATGTCCGACATAAATAAGATTACGGAAACCATTAACCTGCTTGTTTCAGCCGATCCGCAGAATGTTAAAAAAGGTATGGAATCTGTCGGGACGATATTGCCATTTCTTCTAATAGGAGGTTTTTCTCAAACAGAAGTTATTGCGTATCTTAAAGCAAAGCTTGAGGCCGCAAAGGCCGTGGTTGCGGAGTTTTTTAAAAAAGAAGAAGAAGAGAATACAGCCTTGAATAAGGAACATAAAACAGAAAAGTCTCGTGAAATGTCGGCCCAGGAAGAATTACCCGATGATGAAAAGAGTATCAAAAAAGACGAAAATGTAAGAGGAGATAGCAATGAGTAAGTTTATTTTGGTTGCAATAGGAGCAATTGTTTTGGCCGGAGCTGTGATCTCGGGTCTTTTTTCTTTACAGCCCAACAAAAATCAGAAATACGAGCCTGTTTCTGCGACCGCTTCCTGTGTTGATTTTAATCCGCCCAGCACTTCGGATACAGTTGTGTTTAACAGTATTCAGTACGACTTGATAAAATTAAATGCTCAAGTTGTCGAGGAAGGAAAATTTAGTGAAATGACCTTGGTAGGACAAGCACCATCGGGACAAAGCATTTATACAGAACCCGGAAGTAATTATTTTGGTGAAAAAACGGATTCAAATCTTATTTTCGTTTTGCAAAACTTACCCGGTTCCATAAAATCACCCTATATTTTTAATATTTATTTAAAAGACGGCGTGCCTATTCCGCCGTATATTACAAATTGCAAAACAACAGGCGGACAAATGACAATTTTGGCTACTACCGGTAATGCGCTTACTTTTCCTCCCAACGCTTTTAATAAAACCGACATTGTAAATCTTTTGGATCCTAACGTTTCACCCGCTTATGTTTACAACGGCAATAAAAATACGTTAGATTTTATAAAAAATCTTGGCGCAAAATTAGTCGGAAACTTGCCGGTTCAATCAAAAAACTCAAATCTTCCTTTATATTTTCATTTAGGCACAATGTATTTGGTCGATGGAACAAATGCTTATGAATATCTGGCAAGCGATAAGCCGATTGATCTTTCCCTGCAGGGAAAAAAATCTTTACAATTAAAACCTGTCACTTTTGTAAATACCGCAAGTTATTCCTGGTGGACGCCATCGTGCAAGCCGGCTGTTTATCTGTATCCTCAAAAAACCCAAAATGTAAACGTAAAAGTTAATACAACAGGTTTTTTTACTTTAACTATTCCGAATTATCCTGCTAACGGTTGGAATGTTTTGGCAAATCCAAACGGAAATATTCAGGTTAATAGCGCTATTTATCCATACCTTTATTACGAGTCACAAGTTCCCGATTCAAAAATTCAGGTGCCGGATAAAGGATACGTAGTTACAAAGGCAAAGCTTCCGGGACTTTTTGATTCACTTTTCCCTAAGCTTGGTTTATTGCCAAATGAGGCCAATGAATTTAAAAATTATTGGCAAAAAGCTCTTCCCCTGTCCCCTTATTATTTTGTTGCTATAATGAGTAAAGAGGCAATAGAGGCAATAGAACCTTTAGATATAAATCCGAGGCCGGAGACGGTTATTAGGGTTCGTTTATATTTTCAATTATTAGAAAAATGGGTCCAAAAAACCGCGCCGGTTATCACAACGCCTAAAAGAAGCGGATTTACAGTCGTTGAATGGGGAGGGATGGTAAAAACGGATAAAGAGCATCCGTTTACCTGTTCACAATAATATGTTAGGGAATTTATTCACGTCAAAAAAATACTCCAAAAATTCAAATAACCAGGCACCGGTTGTCAACCAAGCTCCCGTGCTTTCTTCTTCTCCCGACAAAAATGTTTTTCAGCCGCATGCTGCGGACGAAATTATCGGTTCTTCCATGAAACCTGTCGTAAGGGCCGATTTATCAATACTTTCACATTTGGACACAAGAGCGGCACAAGTGGTTAGCCAAGCGGAAAAAGAAACAAAAAGAATAAAACAAGAATTAATAGAACCGGAACAGCTTCTTATCGGTCTTACTTTTGACGGAGATATTTTTGCGCTCTTGTCAAAGTTTTCGGTTGACGTTGCCGGTTTATCACGCGAGCTTACGGCAAAAGAAACAATGGGTACATTTGAGGGAAATCCCGCTTTAAGCGATTCGTCAAAACATATTCTTGAAAAAGCCTCGTCAATGGTTAAGGAAAGAGGAATTGAATTTATAAGTCCGGAAGACCTGCTGATTGCTATTTTTGAACAAAATGCTGCGGTTGCTGCTCTTTTACAATCCCAAGGTTTAGAAAAAGAAAAAATTGAGGCGGAGCTTTCCAAATCTTCAAGTTTTACATACGG
>CAYIOB010000001.1:0-34487 GCA_964364925.1 uncultured Gammaproteobacteria bacterium | reverse complement strand
AAAAAATCAGCGCTCGAAGAGTATGGAATTGATTTAACAGAACAAGCAAAAAACGGAGAATTGGATCCGATTTTTGGACGAGATAAGGAGGTTGAAAGGGTAATTCACATTCTTTTGCGAAGAACAAAAAACAACCCCATTATCATAGGAGAAGCGGGAGTTGGGAAAACCGCTATTGTGGAGGGTTTGGCAGAAGAATTAGCTTCGGGCAAAGCGCCTAAGGATTTCGAACAGAAAAAAATTATTCAGCTTGATTTATCCTCTATGGTTGCGGGAGCTTCGCACAGAGGTGAATTTGAAGAAAGATTAAGAAGCGTAATCAAGGAAACCCAGGTTGCCGGCAACATAATACTTTTTATCGATGAGATTCACACATTAATAGGAGCAGGAGACACCCAAGGGGCGCTGGACGCATCAAATATTATTAAACCGTTTTTGGCCCGCGGAAAGCTTCAGCTAATAGGTACAACGACCACAATGGAATATAGAAAGCATTTTGAAAAAGATAAAGCTTTTGAAAGAAGATTCCAGCCGGTTATTGTTGAAGAGCCTAGCGAAGAGGCGGCAATAGGGATGCTTAACGTGCTTAAGCCCAAATATGAAAATTTCCACAAAGTAGTTATAACACCCGAAGCTATCGAGTCTGCGGTAAAATTATCCAAACGTTACATTGGGGAAAGATACTTGCCGGATAAAGCGGTAGATTTATTAGATGAGGCCGCGGCCCAAGTTCGTTTGGAGCAAAATGAAGGCAAAAGACAAGATAATCAAATAAGAGAAGAAGATATACAAAAAGTTGTTTCAAGCTGGACCGGAATTCCAATAACCAAATTAACCGAAAATGAAAGTGAAAAACTCTTACATTTGGAAGATTTTATTCACAAAAGACTTATTGGCCAGGAAGCTGCGGTTTCAACCGTTGCGCAAGCTGTCAGACGTGGACGAATAGGTTTGTCTAATGCCAATAGGCCCATTGCTTCGTTTATTTTCCTAGGCCCTACGGGCGTTGGAAAAACCGAGCTTGCAAAAACCCTTGCCTCGATACTTTTTGGTAAAGAAGAAGCAATGGTCAGGCTTGATATGAGTGAATATATGGAAAAACATGAGGTTGCAAAACTAATCGGCGCGCCTCCCGGCTATGTCGGGTATGAAGAAGGAGGACAGCTAACGGAAGCAGTCAGAATAAAGCCTTACTCAATCGTTCTTTTGGATGAGATAGAAAAAGCGCATCCTGACGTTTTTAATATTTTACTTCAGCTTCTTGAAGACGGAAGGCTTACCGATAACAAAGGCAATACAATTTCATTTAAAAATACAATTGTAATAGCGACTTCAAATATCGGAAGCGCTTTAATTTCCCAGCAGCTTTCGGAAAACCTGTTGGAAGAACAAAAAACAGGCGTTAAAAACGAAGAGTTGGAAAAAAAGAAATTTGAAGATTTGTCAAAGATTTTGGTTTTAGAACTAAGAAAATTCTTTAAACCGGAGCTTTTAAACCGTTTTGACGGAGTTGTAATTTTTGAACCTCTTGCTCAAAAAGATATGATGGCGGTTGCAAAATTAGGAATCGAGGCAACCAAAAAGTTACTTCTTGCTCAGGAAATTGATTCAGAGATTACAGAAGAAGGTTTAGCTCAGCTTGCAAAAGAAGGCTACGATCCCCAGTACGGAGCAAGGCCTTTGCGAAGACTTATTCAAACCGGAATTGAAAACCCAATTGCCGTTTTAATTATCAATAAAACCTTTGCAAAGGGAGATAAAATTCTTGTTGATTATGATTCTGCAAAAGATGAGTTCACTTTTGCAAAAGCGCCGCCTAACCAAGCGACACAAAATTCTCAAAATAATGTTTCCAACGGCCAAAACTTAGATAATTCTTCAAACGGAATAAATCCTGTAATAGGACAAAATCCTACTCAGAATCAAGATATTGGCCAAGCTACGGACGGCACCCAGGCAACACAAATGCAGTCTAATGCACCGGGTTCCGGCACGTTGATATGAATCTTCAGGAGATAAAAGTAAAATTTGCAAGTCTTTTCAGAAAAAAGACTTTTCTTTTAGCAGGGTTATTGATTATCGCTCTTTTTTTATCAACAGTCTTTTTAATAATTAAAAGCAGTAAAGTCCCGCAGGAGCTTGATAAAACTTGGCAGATAGAATTAACTTACAATAACGATGCAAAAAAATTGTCTCTTGAAAAATTAACAGTTATAAACAGGAAGACCGTTCCCGATCAAAGGAAGGCTTTGTATTCACCTTATAAGTTAGAAGTTTTAGGTAAAAATGGAAATGTTATTTTTGCGGAAAAAGTACATATTACCGAAAAAATACTGTATTCTCTTTTTCTGAGCGCTCCGGACAGTCCTTTATTCCTCTCAACCGATATTAAAAGCGTTATTTTTGTTCCCTATCAAAAAGACGCCTCAAAAATAACCATATTAAAAAACAATAATGCTGTTTTGCAGCTAAATCTTCCAAAACCTACTGCTGCAGGTTTTATCGAAAGTGCGCAGGCGGCACAGCAAAGTGTTTCCTGCGGACCTATTACCACGGTTTTTATAAACGACAATTACGCAAACACAGATCAGTTCAAAAATGATGTTTCATATCTTAAGAATCTATACAATACAACAGCTCCTTACAATACAAGCCCCAGTATTTTTGATTTTAAGGAAGTTGACGCTCGGCAAGATTTTGGCTGCGCAACATCGGGTATTGCTTCGTGTATAAATAATTTGTCAGGAGTCATTAAGAATGCGGGTTTAAGATATTTCCCCAATGCGCAAAAATTTATTGTCTTAGTTGATAATCCTAATGCTTTAACCGTAGATGGAGGAGTTGCCGGGCTTGTGAACGGTATTGGCGGAGACGTAATAATTTACACAAATTATGTGTATTCCGGGCCAGGACCAACCGGCGGAAAACCCTTTGCTGCAGCATCTCATGAGCTGGAGGGACATGCGGTAGGCTATCTTTGGGATAGGTATGTGAGCAGCGACCCAAACTATGCGGCGATAGCTCCGGGAGACCCGTTGAGTAACTGTTCGACAAATCCGGAAGGAGAACCTTTTTGGACCGGTGCAGGTTCAACCGGGGTTTTCCAAGGATGTTCAAATCAGGGACAATATGCACCCTTTCCGCTTACTTGCCAGTCAAAGAGAGAAAGTCTTATAAGCGGCGGGACTTCCGACACGATAATGAGCGCCATCGGTTGCGCTCCCAATCAATTTGATCAGGCGGAACAGGCTTGGATAACAAATAACATTCTGCCTAATTACAAAGCTTGTCCAATAGGAGCTGCTGTTAACATTAGCCCTTCCACAAGTATTAACTTTAACCCTACTCCTCAAACGGTCACCGTTAATGACACTGTGAATTTGGATATCATGCTTAATCCGGGAACAAATGAGGTTTCTTTTACAAAATTAGTCATAAATTACGATCCGACTAAACTTTCGATACTGCCCGCCGGCCCGGCAATTTGCCCTGAAAAACCTACAGATGCGTTTTGTCCAAACGCACTTGCTTTTCCGCTTGTTTTACAAGGACCGATTTATGGTTCTGGAACAATTTCGGTTACTCTTTCTGTCGGGGGAAGTCTGCAAAATGTAATTCGGACTTCGGCAAAGATAGCAACAGTAACTTTTCAGGCAATCGCCCCAACCAATCCCGGAACAACACAGGTTAGCGTAAATCTCCAACAATCTCAAGCTCTTTCCGTAGCCTCTACGGATTATTTTAATCAAAATGTTTTGTCTTCTGCTAACCCGGCCATAATTGCTATAACAGGCACAAACCCTTCGCCAACGCCAACACCTATCCCAAGCGCGTCGGCAACTCCAACGCCTGCCGCGTCGCCAACGCCAACACCAACCTCCGCCCCAACCTATAACTGCGTTTTTGATCCAGCCAGCTGTAACTCTGGAAAAAGCTCAATTCAAATGTGCGTTCTTAAATGCACCCCTAATTAACCCTGTCAAATAATTTTAAATTGCTATTTAAAATTAAGATTTGTTAAAATCTTATTTGACGGGGTGAATTGCAATTTTTCCCTCAATTACTTAAACTTAAATTAGCTGCCTTATGACAGGTTTAATCTTTTTCCCCATTAGTTTTCTAAGATTTTGGTTTTTTGAAGCTCCGGTTTTCATATTGTCTTTTTTTGCTTCTTTAAACAGTGCTTTTTTTCAGCTTTTTTCTTTGACGCTTTTAGTAAAAACTTATTTTAAGCCCTGGAAAAACGAATACAGAGAAGGTTTGGTCGGTTTTTCTATTGCAATAGGGATGTTTATTAAAACTTTTGTAATTCTTGCCGATTTACTTTTGTTTTTATGTCTTTTAATTATCGAATTGGCTTTTTTCCTTTGTTTTGTTATTTGGCCTTTTGCCACAATTTATTTGCTATTTATTTAAATGACAAACGCTAAACTTTATTATTTTTACAAAATGTTTTTAATAAAAATTTTAAGACTGGGCATATTTTTGGTCTTAACTTTACTTATTTTGTTTTCATATCAAAACGGGATGAATTTAAAGCTATTTGTTTTCGCTTTCTCCGTGTTTTTAATGTTTGAAGTTTTTTTCAAATTTAAAATCTCAAAACAAAGTCCAAGATCCAAAGTTTTAGAAACAAAAGTCGCATTAGACGCATTTACCTTGGAAGCTTTAAGTATTTTTGGCAGTAAAAATAAGACAGCCGATGCTATAAAAAGTCTTATGCATAAGCCGTCCGTTGCTTTCATGCTGGAAAAAGCAGACGTTTTGGTAAAAGAAGTTCAATTTATTGAGATTGAAAAACAGGATTTGGCAAATTATGCTCTTGAGCTCTCAAAAACCTTAAAGGGAAAATATGTTACAACAATGGATATTTTTGCGGCGTACCTTCTTTTAACGGAGGATAAAACAAAGCTTTTATTTAATAAAAAACTAAAAAAAGAAGAGATGATGCATATTTTATATTGGGCAAGAACAGGATTTGATACGGAAGAAAACCCAAAATCTTTAAGAGTAAATTTTTCCGGAGAAGGACTTGCCGAAGAATGGGTGTTTGGGTGGACCATAGAAACAAAAAAATACATGATTGACTTAACCCCCGAGGTTTTAAGCCGTAAACCGATGTCTTTAGGAAGAGAAGACGAATATAACCAAGCAGTAGAAGCTTTATATAAAGGAACGAGCGTTATTTTGGTGGGAGAGTCCGGAAGCGGTAAAGAATCCGTTATTGAAGATTTAGCTTATGAAAGTTTTGCCGGAAATTTAAACGGGAATCTTTACCATCAGAAATTTTTTCAGCTGATGGTTGACGCGTTTTTGGCCGGAACAACCAATCAGGGAGATTTACAAGAGCGTTTGGACTTAGTAATTGCGGAAATTTCCCATGCCGGCAACGTTATAATTTATATCCCCAGTTTTGAAGTTATTTTAGGCGGTTCTACTTTTGCAATAGACCTTTCCGGCGCTCTTATTCCATATCTTGAAAAAGGGGTATTAAGAGTTGTCGGAACGGTAACACCCGAAATTTATAAAAAATTTGTTGAGCCAAGGAATACACTTTTAGATGTTTTCGAAATTGTAAAATTTGACGAGCCGGATAAAGACCTTGCATTGCTTATGCTTTTCAAAAAAGCTTTTTGGCTGGAAAAAGAATTTAATGCGTCTTTAACTTACAGGGCAATTATTGCGGCTTTTGAATTTTCATCAAAATATAGCAAGGAAAAAGTTTTACCGGGTTCTGCCGTTGATCTTTTAACAGATACCGCCAATAACGTTAAGCTCTCCGGCAAAAAAATTGTAAAAGAGCAGGATATTTTAACTCAAGTTGAAAGAAAAACTAATATCCCAGTTGGTCAGCCGAAAGCGGCAGAAAAAGAATTGCTGCTTAATTTAGAAAGTGAAATTCATAAAAGAATTGTTGATCAGGAAGAGGCGGTTTCCGCGGTTTCGGAGGCGTTAAGAAGGGTAAGAACGGGATTAAGTGCGTCAAAGAAGCCAATTTCTTTTCTTTTCTTAGGACCAACCGGAGTTGGAAAAACAGAAACCGCAAAAGCTTTATCTAGCATATATTTTAAATCCGAAGACGCAATGTTAAGGTTTGATATGAGTGAATACAAAGGAGAGGAAGGAATAAAACGATTATTAGGTTCAACTCCTGGTGAAGGAAGCGAAAAAGGAGAGATAGAAAAAGTTTATGATAATCCGTTTTCTTTGGTTTTGTTAGATGAATTTGAAAAAGCAGACCCTAAAATTTTGGATCTTTTTCTGCAAGTTTTGGATGACGGCAGGTTAACGGATAACAAAGGGAAAACAATTTCCTTTACCAATACAATTATCATCGCAACTTCAAATGCGGGTAGCGAATTTATCCGTGAAGAAATTCAAAAAGGAACAAAAGTTGACTCCGATTTAATCGGAGTTGATAAAAATTTCAAAACAAACCTATTGGATTATCTTCAGAAGCAGGGAATTTTCAAACCCGAACTTCTAAACCGGTTCGACGAAATTATCGCATTTAAGCCTTTGGGAGAAAAAGAAGTCCTGGCAATAACAAAATTAATGCTTGTTCAATTTCAAAATAATTTGAAAGAGAAAGACATAGAAATAGTTTTTGATGAGAATATACTTGCAAAAATTGCAAAAGAAGGGTTTGATAGGGAGTTTGGTGCAAGACCTCTCAAAAGATTTATTCAAGATAATATAGAAGACTTAATTGCACAAAAAATGCTCAAAGACGAAATAAAACGCGGCGATAATCTCTCAATTTCCGTTGATTCTGCAAATAATATATCTGTTGTCAAAGTTTGACAAAATTTCTTAGCCTAACTTATGCCTATATTTTTTTATAAAAAAGGGAAATTGCGAATGCAGAGGACTAGGAAGTGTTTTAAACGTAAACCAGCCAATCTCTTCGTTCTTTTTAGGCTCGCCATTTTTTACTTTCTTTTTGTTAATTAAAACTTTGTAGTCTATTGCAATCCAGTGGGTTTTCCTTTTCTTTTCATCACTCCTGTGAACATCCCGAAATCCCAAGAATTCTGTCTCTAAAATATTAGCGCCGTATTCTTCTTTAATCTCTCTTTTTAATGCGCTTAGTATTGGTTCTCGGAAATTAACTCCTCCTCCGCCCGGGTCCCATCTTCCGTATTCGTCTCTTGAATTTGTTGACCTTTTGCTTAATAAAAAATTTCCTTTTCCATCGTGACAAAAAAAGACTACGCTAACTCCGATATGGTCGATTCCTTTTTTCATTGTGGCTTATTATACCAAAGTTGACAATTGTGGTGATTTAACTATCTATTCAAGCAATTAGGCTTATTGAAGCCAGGCCTCAAAAATGGTATACTTACCAAACTATGCCGGCAATGCAAAGAAGCGAATTCGCATTAGCGCTAAATCAGGTCTCTAACGAAAGGGGTCTTGATCCTGCTGTTGTTTTAGATACGGTAAAAAACGCTATTTTGGCAGCTTATAGAAAAGACCACCCGGGAATGGAACTGGAAGAATATTCAGCCACTTTAGACGCAAATACGGGTGAGGCAAGAATTTTCAATAAAGATAAAGATGTTACGCCTCCCGGATTTGGAAGAATAGCCGCTCAAACCGCAAAGCAGGTAATTTTGCAAAAAATAAGAGAAAAAGAAAAAGAAGCAATTATTACGGATTACAAGCTTAGAATAGGAACCATTATCAACGGCATGGTTTTGCGATTTGCAGGACCAAATATTATTGTTGATATAGGTAAAGCAGAGGCAGTAATGCCTTCAAACGAACAAATTCCAAACGAAAAATACCATTTAAATCAAAGATTGGCTGTTTACCTATCGGAAATTAGAGAAGGATTAAAGGGTGAAGAGGTGATTGTTTCAAGAGCGCATAGCGGTCTTTTGGAAGGATTATTCAAAAGAGAAGTTCCCGAAGTTTCCCAAGGTGCAGTTGAAATAAAACAGATTGTCAGAGAGCCGGGAAACCGAAGTAAGGTCGCGGTTTATTCAAATCAATCGGGTATTGATCCTGTTGGAAGCTGTGTCGGACAAAAAGGGGTAAGAGTTCAGGCGATAATTCAAGAATTTGGGGGCTTAGAAAAAATCGATATTATCCAGTGGCAGGAAAATTCTAAAAATTATATTGTTCAAGCTCTTTCCCCTGCAAAAAATATTAAATTGGAAGTTGATGAAAAAGAAAAAGTAGCCCGAGTTACGGTTCCTTCGGACGAACTTTCTTTGGCAATAGGAAAAGACGGGCAGAATGTACGTTTGGCCTCGAAATTAACAGGTTACAGAATTGAAATAGAAGGAGAATCTCCTCCTGAAGAAGAAGTAATTAAAGACCTGCCCGCATCAGCAAGTGAAGCGTTGCAGGCGGGGAAAACCGAAAAACCCAAAAAAACAACAAAAGTCGCAACTAAAAAAGTAACAAAGCCTAAAAAAGCAACAAAAAAAACCAAAGAAGAAGTTCAAAAACCTGTTGAAGAAGCGCCTGAAGAAGATAAGGCAAGTAATGAAATCAAAGAATAATTTTCAATTATCAATTTTTAATTTTCAATGAAAATACAATGAAACATTTAACAAATGAAAATTTAATGAAAATTGGTAACTGGAAATTGGAAATTAATTTTTTATGGCAAAAAATAAACAAGATAGCACTCAAAGTTCAAATGAGCTAAATTATCCTCCTGTTGTGGCGGTTTTGGGCCACGTTGACCATGGGAAAACCACTCTTTTAGATGCAATAAGAAAAACAACGATTGCCCTTCGTGAGCACGGCGGAATAACGCAAAAAATTGGAGCGTCAACCGTAGAAATAACTCACGAAGGCAAGAAAAGAAATATAACTTTTATCGATACTCCCGGACACGAAGCTTTTTCTTTAATGCGCGGCAGGGGAGTTCAGGCTGCGGATATTGGTCTTTTGGTTGTTTCATCCGTTGACGGAGTAAAGCCGCAAACTAAAGAAAGCATAAAACTTTTGCAAGATTCAAAAATTCCTTTTATTGTAGTTTTAACAAAATCAGACGATCCAAATAAAAATCCGGAAAAAGCAAAACAGCAGCTTTTAAAAGAAGAAGTTCTTTTGGAAAATTACGGCGGAGATACTCCCGTAATTGAAGTTTCTGCAAAAATAAATATAAATATAAAAGAACTTTTAGAACTTATCCTGCTTGTTTTTGATATGAAAAAACACTCCGGATTTTATAAGTTTTTGCCAAGCAATCCTTTTTCGGCAGTAGTTATCGAATCAAAACTTGATCAAAAATCCGGTCCTAGAGCAACGCTTGTGGTTAAAAACGGAACCATTCTTTTGCGGGACGAAATAGTTTGCGATACGGTTTCCGGCCGTGTCAGAACAATAATAAACGATTTAGGGGAAAGATTGGGAAAAGCAACCGTTGGCGATGCGGTTGAAATTTTAGGATTTGAAGCAGTTCCAAAAGTCGGAGAAATTGTTTTTAAAAAGAGTGAAAAAGTTAAAGAACCCTCCTCCGCTCCATCCGACGCTGAAGCTATGGATGGCCAGAAAGCTGCGGAAGGGCAAGGAGCCGAAACAGAAACTGATAAAGTGCAAGAGCTGGGACCAAATACAGACATAGATATAAACGTCTTGTCGGTTATTATTTGTGCGGATTCCCAAGGATCACTGGAAGCAATAGTTAATAAAATTCCCGAAAGGATAAAAGTTGCAATGACAAAAACAGGAGACATAGAGACCTCAGACGTCTTATTTGCAAAATCCGTTGGGGCAATTATTTTAGGCTTTAACATAAAAATCAAACCCGAGGTTGTTAAGCTGGCTGCAACGGAAAAAGTTCTTTTAAAAAATTACTTGATTATTTACGAAATGATGGACGAGATAAAAGACTTTTTGGAAGGCAAAATCTTATCTTTACAGGAACAAGTTTTTGGCACGGCAAAAGTTTTGGCACGTTTTCCTTTTGAAAAAACAGAAGTTTTGGGTATTATGGTCTTAGACGGAAGAATTGCAAGAGGCGACAAGGTAAGGGTTATGCGAAATGATGAGGCAATCGGTGAAGCTAATATTTCTTCTGTAAGGCAAGGCAAAGAAACGGTCTCCAAAGTAGAAAAGGGCCAGGAAGCGGGAATAATACTGTCTCCCTTTCTTGACTTTACTATAGGAGATGTGTTAATATCCCATCGATAATTGTAAGCTATGGATAACCAAACCTTTAAGCAAATTACTGAGGCCATTCAAAAGAATAAAACTATCGGAATAGTTACGGCCCAAAATCCAAGTTTAGATGAGATGGGAGCTGCCCTCGCGTTTTATTTATCGTTAACTCTAGTTGGAAAATCAGTGACGATTGCAACTCCGGAAAATCCTCTGGTTGAAGTTTCTTCCTTAGTTGGCATAGACAAAGTTAAAACTGCGCTTACGGGCGAATCCGGGGACTTAACCGTTTCTTTTCCGTATCAAGAGGGAGAAATAGAAAAAGTTTCCTATACTCTTGAAAACGGATTACTAAATATTGTTGTAAAGGCCGGAGAAAAAGGTCTTTCTTTTGAGGAAAAAGAAGTCTCTTTTACGAGAAGCCAGGGTGCGCCAAATCTTCTTTTTACAATTGGTGTTCCAAGACTCTCGGATTTAGGGAAGCTTTTTGATGTTGCCGGTTTAAAAGACACAATGATTATTAATATCGACAACAAAGCCGAAAATCAGGGTTTTGGAGATATAATTATGGTTTATCCTATGCTTTCTTCGATTTCAGAACAGGTTGCGAATCTAATCTTATCGCTTAATCTAAAATTAGATATCGATATTGCGCAAAATTTAATGCACGGAATTTCCCAGGCAACAAATAATTTTCAAGACGTAAAAACAAGCGCCTTGGCATTTGAAATGGCTTCGGTGCTTATGAAAAACGGAGCAATAAGAATTAGTAATAATATAAAACAGTCAGAGCCGGTAAACACGGAACAATTTTTTCCAAAACCCGTAAGTCGAAATCAAAACGCACCGGTAAATCAATTTGCTTCAAAACCAGCAGCTAAGCAACAGGAACCGGAAAAAGAAATCACAAACGAGAACCCGCCCGAAGATTGGCTCGCGCCGAAAATCTATAAAGGTTCCACAAACTTCTAAGTTACGGATTGCTAATGATTTTTAAAACTGATATAATACTCAAAGTAAATTATAAATTTTGAATTTTAAATTATAAATTAATTAGATATGCCGCTTAGTACTTCGCAGAAACAAGACATTATAAAAGAATTTCAAACTGTTAAAGGTGATACCGGTAGCCCCGAGGTGCAAATTGCGCTTTTAACTACCAGAATTACCCGTTTAACAGAGCATCTTAAACTTCATGCTCATGACACACATAGCCGCCGCGGACTTTTGTCCATGATTGCAAAAAGAAGAAGACTGATGAATTTTTTGGCAAAAGTGGATAAGGCACGTTCCTCCGTAATTGCGAAAAAAGTTGGACTTAAAGACTAACCCGCCTAAGCTTACCCCGATTGAATCGGGGAGCGCTTGGTCGGCGGGCAAGTTAGATATTATGAAAAAAACCTCAGTTACTTTAGAATTAGCAGGTAAAAAGCTAATATTGGAAACAGGCGAGCTTGCACCTCAAGCAACAGCTTCTGTTTTAGGCCGTCTTGGAGACACGGTAGTTTTAGTTACCGTTGTCGAAGGCGGAAAATCAGATTTAGATTATTTTCCATTATCAGTTGAATACGGAGAAAGACTTTACGCAGGCGGAAAAATTAAAGGAAGCCGCTGGGTAAAGCGTGAAGGTCAGCCTTCAGACGAAGCAGTTCTTGCCGGACGTTTAATAGATAGATCAATCCGCCCTCTTTTTCCAAAAAGCTTTAAAAATGATGTTCAAGTTATTGTAACTGTTTTGTCAGTTGATGGTGAAAATGAAGCAGATGTTCTTGCTTTGAATGCTGTTTCAGCAGCTTTAGCAATATCAAGAATTCCATGGAACGGACCAATAGGAGCGGTAAGAGTTGGCTGTGTTAAAGAATCAGGTAACGGAGGGTCAGCCTGTATAATTAACCCAGGATCAGAACAACAATATTCAGAGCTTGATTTAATTGTTTCTCAATCAAAAGATAAAACAAATATGATTGAAGCTGGAGCAATGCAGGTTTCAGAAGATATTTTAGTTGAAGCAGTTGAATTAGCACACAAAGAAACAAGCAAAATTATAGATTTAATTGAAGATTTGGTTAAAAAAGTTGGAGTTAAAAAATTAGAAGTTCCTACAGAAAATTCTCTTAATGAAGCAATAAGTCTTATTGAAAAATCCTATAAAGCCGAAGTTGGCGCGCTTATTGAATCCCGCGTAAATAAAGAAGGAAGCGGCACAGAAACAGAAGATTTGATTTCAAAAATTTACGAAGATGCAAAAATGGCGAATCCCGATACGCAGCTTGATAAAAAAATAATTGCAAAAGCAGTTGAATACGTTATGTTTAAAATGATAAGGGCAGATGTGATTGGAAAGAAAAAAAGAGTTGATGGAAGGAAAATGGATGAAATCAGAGAAATAGTTACAGAAGTTGGACTTCTTCCAAGAACTCATGGCAGCGCTCTATTTCAGCGAGGAATTACACAAGCTTTATCGGTTGTTACACTTGGATCACCCCGTATGGAACAGTTAATTGAATCAGCAGAAGGTGAAGAAACAAAAAGATATATTCATCATTATTCAGGACTTCCATATTCTTTTGGTCAAACAGGACGTGTTGGCAGTCCTTCCAGGCGTGAAAAAGGACACGGAGCCCTAGCTGAAAGAGCTCTTCTTGCAGTAATACCAAAACAAGATGAATTCCCATATACAATTAGGGTGGTTTCGGAAGTTCTGTCGCAAAATGGCTCAAGCTCAATGGCATCAACTTGCGGTTCAACGCTAGCTCTTATGGATGCCGGAGTTCCAATTAGCAAACCTGTTGCCGGTATTTCAATTGGAATGATGTCTGATGAAAAAAATTATGAACTTTTAACAGACATCATAGGGCTTGAAGATTTTTCAGGAGATATGGATTTTAAAGTTGCAGGAACAGATGCAGGAATTACTGCAATTCAGTTAGATGTTAAAATTCCAGGGCTTACTGTTGAGCAAATAAAAGCTATTTTAGAAAGAGCAAAGACAGCCCGACTTCAAATTTTAGAAACTATGCTTAAAATTTTGCCTAAGCCTAGAGAAGCTTTATCCCAATATGCTCCGAAAATTGAAATAATTAAAATTCCGGTGGATAGAATTGGTGAATTAATAGGTCCGGGAGGAAAAGTAATTAAAAATATTATTGCCACAACAGGAGCCTCGGTTGAAGTTGAAGATGACGGTTCTGTTGCTATATCAGGCGTTTCCGAAGAGTCTGTGCAAAAAGCGGTTGATTGGATTAAGGGACTCGTAAGAGAAGTAACAGTCGGAGAAGTTTTTGAAGAAGCGGAAGTAAAAAGGATTCTTCCATTCGGAGCATTTGTAGAATTTTTGCCCGGTAAAGAGGGAATGGTACACGTTTCAAAAATGTCTACGGAATTTGTAAAAAATCCAAGCGATGTGGTGGCAATTGGACAAAAAGTAAAGGTAAGAGTGGCTGAAATAGATGATCAAGGCAGAATAAACTTGTCGATGCTCTTTGGTGAAGTTGCCCAAAAACCGGAACCTGGAAATGAAAAAACTGTTCATGGACAGGTTCCATCAGAGCATCCATTATCAATGCAGTTAAGAAGAGAAAGAGGCAGTTCGGACTGGAGATCAAAGACATCAGGCGGAAGACCGGGATATAATAGGGATAGAAAACCCCGCTATTAAACGAGTAATTAGTTACTAGTAAAATTAGTTAATCATTTATAAGTATCTAGTATCTAGTATCTAGTATCTAGTATTATAAATATATGGATTCCTCGGATTCATTGGAAGCACAAATACAAAAATTAGAAGAAAAAATTAAGTCCTCCGGACTTCCTGCGGATTTAATGGAGAAAATAAATTCGATGCTTACTATTTTAAGTGTAAGTTTAAAAACAGGTACGGGTACTTTTATTAACTATGAGAGCATATCAAATTATATTAATTGGGCTTCGTCCCTGCCTTTTAATAAAGAGACACAAGATGTTTTGGATTTAAACACGGTAAAAAAGGCTTTAGACAAAAATCATTACGGTTTGGAAAATGTAAAAAACGACGTTTTGGAATACCTTTCTTCGTTAATTTTAAATCTTCAGAATAATTCACAGGATGCTGTAAGGGCCCCTATACTTTGTCTTGTTGGTTTAGTGGGAACGGGAAAAACTACTTTTGCTTATTCAATTGCAGAAAGCATAGGGAGAAAATTCGAAAGAATTCCTTTTGGCGGAATGGGCGATTCTCTTGCTTTAAGAGGGCAATCGAGAGCATTTTCCGACGCCGAGCCTGGCCTCGTAATGAAAAAATTGGTTCATGCACAGAGCAGGAATTGCGTAATACTTTTGGATGAGCTGGATAGAGTTAGTGAGCAGGCAAGAGCGGATATTATGGGTGTTTTGGTGGAGCTTTTGGATCCGGAACAAAATATGGCCTTCACGGATCATTATATCGATTATCCGTTTGATTTATCCCACGTTCTTTTTATAGCAACTGCAAACAATACAACCAATATTTCAACATCTGTTTTGGATAGACTGGAGATTATTCAAATGCCTTCATATACAGATGAAGAAAAAAAGATTATAGCAAAAGAATATTTATTCCCAAAAATAAGAAAAGCATCGGGGTTAACAGACGGGCAGTTAGCAATAGATGACAGCTTATGGCCCAATATTATAAGGCCCCTGGGGTTTGATTCGGGGATTAGAAGTCTTGAGAGAACAATTGAAACAATGTGCAGGAGAGTTGCAAGGCTTATCGTTGAAGGAAAGCTGGCTAAAAACGGCAGTATGCATATAACAGTTGAGAATATAAAACAGTTTCTGCCTTTATAAATTATGAATAACGATCAACTTTCTTTTATTCCCTTAGGCGGCGTTTCAGACGTAACCAAAAATATGTATCTTTATGAATATAAAGATGAGGTTTTAATTGTCGATTGCGGAATTGGTTTTGCCGACGAAACAATGTTAGGCGTTGACCTTCTGCTGCCTGATATAACATACCTTTTGCAAAGCAAAAAGAAAATTGTGGGTTTAGTTTTAACTCACGGACACGAAGACCATATTGGCGCTTTGCCTTTTGTTTTACCCCAACTTCCGCAATTTCCGATTTTTGGAACTCCTTTAACGGCCGCTTTGGCTAATGAAAAATTAAAAGAATTCGAAGTTGGTAGCAGAGTAAAACCGGTTGAGTTTGGTGGGGGGCAGTTAAAGCTTGGCAGCTTTTCTTTGTCTTTTATAAGAGTGACGCACTCTGTTCCGGACAGTTCAAATATTTTTATAAGAACTCCGGTTGGAAATTTTTATCATGGAAGTGATTTTAAGTTTGATTTAACTCCGGCAGACAATAAAAAAACCGAGTTTGACAAAATAGTAACTGTTGGCAAAGAAGGAGTGCTGTGTTTAATGTCGGATTGTCTGCGTTCGGAAAAAGAAGGCTACACGCCATCGGAACAAAGGCTTGGTGAAAGTTTTGAAAGAGAAATTGCCAAAGCCAAAGGCAAGGTTATAATAACCACTTATTCTTCTAATATTTCACGCTTAAATCAGGCTATAAAAGCCGCAGAAAAGTTTGGCCGAAAAATTTGTTTTGTCGGCCGATCTTTTTACAAAGTAAGGGATGTGGCCATTGATTTAGGATATATGAAAATAGATAAAGGTTCGGAAATTTCCGTTGAACAGCTTAAAAATTATAAAGACGGTCAACTCGTTTTAATTGTTGCAGGCAGCCAGGGTCAGGAAAACTCCGCTCTTTCAAGAATTGCTAACGGCGAGAGCAAGGAAATTACAATAAATCCAAATGACGTTGTAATTTTTTCCTCGGATCCGATACCCGGTAACGAAATATCCGTAAACAGAGTTGTTGATTCTATCTCTAAAATGGGGGCAAAGGTTGTTTATTCGGAAGTTTCAAGTGATTTTCATGTTTCCGGACACGCCGCGTCAAACGATTTAATGCTGATGATGTCTTTGGTAAATCCCAAAAAAGTACTGCCTATTGGCGGAACATATAGACAAATGGTGGCATATAAAGGCCTTGCCAGAAGACAGGGTTTTGAAGACCGCGACATTCTGTTAATAGATGACGGTCAGGAAATTATTTTTACAAGAGACGGCTCATCGTATGGCAAAAAAGTCCCGCTTAAAAACGTTTACGTAGACCAAATTTCCGGCGAAGAAATAGAGCATTTCGTTTTAATAGACAGACAAAAAATAGCCAAAGACGGAATTGTTATTATTATGGCGGAAGTAGATTCGGCAACCGGTAAAATAGTAGATGCGCCGACCATTATAGCCCGCGGTCTTTCGTCCCAGGAAAGCACGTTATTAAATAAAAACCTAGGCGGGCAACTTAAAAGCACATTTTCAGCCAGAACAGACAGAATGAATGATTGGATTTATGTTAGGAAGCTGATAGGCGAAATTGCGGAGAAAAATATTTTTAAAGCTCTTCGCAAACGCCCCCTCGTCCTCCCCGTTGTTATCGAAGTTTAAAATAGTCCACCGTTTTGGTATAATCCTTCCCTATGTCTGCTGAGAATTTTTATGCTGCTTATCCTGCCGATTCGGATTTTGTTGCTAGCGTTGCCAGAAGACCCGAATTCGGAACAGTATCTCCTGTAAGATTTATGGCAGACATTCTTATTAGGGAGGGGCATTATGGTCTTTCGGAAGTAGGGTTTAATTTAGGTAGGGCATTTAAGAATGGGGATATTGTTAGGATACAGGAATTAGAAAACGCATCTGTTATTGAAACATCCTCAATATATCTGGGGGCGTCGCTCGTGGCTGTAGAAGGTATGCTTGTAAATAGAGTATTTGATAAAGCAGAATACCATTCACTTATAGAACAAGCTTTTGTTGGCAGCACTTTTATGCCTCCTTTTCCCGAGGATTTGGCAGAAGAGCCTATCAGCCGGAAAGATGCCCAAGAGATGCTTTTAGCAGCGCGTGGGGATAAAACCCTCGCAGCGTTTTTTAATAGAGAAGTTTCTTCTTTGCCAAGGAGCATGCAGCATTATCTTGGTAAAACGGGTTGTTTCACATCCATTTACCGTCTGGTAATTCCAGAGTACGTAGCACGTACGCGGCTTCTCATTGCAGACCGCGATAGAATTAATCAGCTTCACACCCCGGGTGATGTAGCTTCACACGTTTGCTTTATCTAATAAATATAGAGTTGATACATAAATTTAATTTTCTCCTTTTGAGAGAATGAATTAAAATTTTTCCGTCATTAAGCTTATCGAACTTGTAGTTAGATTACAAAGCTACTATAATAGTTTGTATGGCTAGAAGAAAGCATTATAGAAAGCATAAATTTAAGCTAAAACTTAAAAAAAATACCGTTTATTCTATTTTTGCTTTTGGTCTTATTCTCGGGGGTCTTTTGCTCCTTCTTTCTTTTACAAAAAGCGGCGCCTCTTTTGTTGCCGTAAATGATTTACTTAACAAATATTTCGGTTTGTTTTCCATTCTTTTCCCTGTTGCGTTAATTTTACTTGGATTTTTCTTCTTAAGGCTTAAAATGTTTCTTTCAAGGCCAAACGCCGCAGTTGGCTTTTTGCTTTTCTTTGTATCCATAATCGGTCTTTTTAAAGGCGGCAGTTTTGGAAGCTATATCTACCAAATTTTGGCGGATATTTTAAGCGGAACCGGCGCAATCCTTGTTTATGCGGCCGGAATTTTAATCGGTCTTATTGTTTTCTTTGATACCTCCGTTGATGAAATGTTTGCAATGTTAAGCGCAATAAGAGATACCGCAGGAAGATTTGTGCCGCGTAAACTTATTTCGTTTTTCAAAACCAAGAAATCTCCGGATTTTAGCAATAAACAAATGACAATAAAAGGAATGGAAAAAGATTTTCGCGGCAATATTTCTGCAAAAGAGATATCAATTAATAACCCGCCTCCTCTTAAAAAAGAGCCTCTTATTGCCGATAAATTAGTTATGAATACGGTTGGAAACAGCGGTATTTGGGAGAATCCTCCCCTAACTCTTCTTTCGGATGCATCCAATCAAAAAGCAGACAGAGGAGATATTAAAAAAACAGCGAATACGATTGAGAAAACCTTGCAAAGTTTCGGAGTAGGAGCAAAAGTTGTAGAAGTAAATTTAGGTCCCGCAGTTACGCAGTATGCTTTGGAAATTGCTCAGGGAACAAAAATTTCCAAAATAACAGCTCTTTCTAACGATCTTGCCTTGGCAACAGAAGCTCCTACCGGCCAAATTAGAATTGAAGCTCCGATTCCGGGCAGAAACCTTGTCGGAATAGAAATCCCAAATAGGTCTCTGGAAATTGTTACTCTTAAAACAATGTTAAGTTCGGATATAATGAGAAAAAGCAAATCAAAACTTACCGTTTCATTGGGTCTTGACGTTTCGGGTAATCCGGTTGTTGCCGATATCGGGAAAATGCCCCATGTTTTAATTGCAGGAACAACCGGTTCGGGAAAATCGGTTCTTATAAATTCGTTTATTTCTTCACTCCTTTTCAGAGCTTCACCGGATGAAGTTAAACTTATTTTAATTGATCCAAAGAGAGTTGAATTAACAGGTTATAACGGAATACCTCATTTGATGACTCCTGTTATTGTAGAAGTAGAAAAAATTCTGGCTTCTTTAAAGTGGGCGATGGATGAAATGGACAGAAGATATAAAACTTTTGCGGAAAGAGGAGTAAGAAATATTGATTCCTATAATGAACTTGCCGGATTTCAGACATTTCCTTATATAATTATATTTGTTGATGAACTTGCCGATTTAATGGCATTTGCTCCGGTTGAGGTAGAAGATGCTATCGCCCGTTTGGCGCAGATGGCAAGAGCAACCGGAATTCATCTTGTTGTTTCAACCCAAAGACCCTCGGTTGACGTTATAACAGGCCTTATTAAAGCGAATATCCCCTGCAGAATCGCATTTAATGTTTCCTCGATGATTGATTCCCGTGTAATTATAGATAGTCCGGGAGCAGAAAAGCTTTTAGGACGCGGAGACATGCTTTATATTCCGCCCGAACAGGCAAAACCAACCCGTATTCAAGGGGCATATATATCGGACAAGGAAGTTAAAAAACTTGTTGATTATCTAAAAGCTAAAGTTCCGGAAATCCAATATACGGATGAAGTTACCTCGGTTCCTTTGGTGCTAAGGAAAGGAAATATTCCATATGTTGGTTCGGATGGAAGAGATGCTTTATTTCTTGAGGCAATAAGAATAGTCTGCCAGTACGATAGGGCTTCCGCATCGCTTTTACAAAGAAGATTATCAATAGGTTATTCAAGAGCGGCGCGTGTTTTAGATCAGCTTGAAGAGGCTCAAGTTGTCGGCCGCGCAGAAGGTTCTAAGCCAAGAGACGTTTTGGTAAGAAACCCGGAAGAATTTATCAATAATCTAAATCAAAGCTCGTAATAAATTATCCAAAAACCTCATTTATTTATGATAAAAGTCGGACAAAAATTTCAAGAAGCACGTTTGCAAAAAAATTTAACCCTGGAAAGCATATCTCAAGGCACAAAAATAAAAGTTTCCTTTCTTGAGGCAATAGAAAAAGGAGAATACGAAAAACTTCCGTCTGTAACTTATGCCCAAGGGTTTGTTAGGAATTACGCAAGATTTCTTAATATGCCCGAGAAGGAAACTTTGGCACTTTTTAGAAGAGAATTTGATGAAGAAAAAGCAATAAAAGTTTTGCCTCAGGGATTTACCAAAACAAAAGACCTTTCCTTATCAAGATTTAAGTCAAAACAAACTTTATTTTTAGTTTTTTTAGTTTGCTTAGTTCTAATAGGATATATTTTATTTCAATATAGGGGAGCTTTAGTTAACCCATCGGTTTATATATCAGCCCCCGCAGAAAACGCAGTTATTTCTTCAAATGTTGTTACCGTTATTGGAAAAACAGACTCCAACGCCACCGTTTTTGTTGATAAATTCTCCGTTTCCGTAGATAGCAACGGAGCTTTTACAAAAGTTATTAATGTTTTTCCGGGGAAAACAACAATTATAATTAGAGTAGTAAATAGATTTGGTAAGGAAACAATCTTAAAAAGAAACCTAGAAATTAAATCTGGCTCTTGACCCGTTCGATTTTCCTTCGACTTCGCTCAGGATTGTAACACTCAGGGTTTGCGCCCCGATTATAATCGGGGCTTGACATAAATCAGTAATTGATATAAGTTATCTATACCATGATAGACCCTGCCCAAACAGTACTTTTTTTGATAATTATAGTTCTAACTATTTTACTTCTGGTGCTTGGAATTCAGGTATTTTTTATCCTCAAGGAGTTAAGGCAAACAGTTGCAAAAGCAAACAAAGTTTTAGACGATACCGGAGTTATAACCGAAAGCGTTTCCGGGCCAATAGCAACTTTATCAACGTTGGCAATGGGAGTGAAAACCGGCGCAACCCTGGCAGGTATTTTAAATTTAAAAAAGAAAAAATCTTCAAAGCAATAAATTAAATTATGAATAACGGTAGCAGATTTTCCAACGGATTTATCTTAGGCTTAATAATAGGCGGGGGAGCTGTTTTTTTGTTCGGAACAAAAACGGGTAAAAAACTGCTTCAGAAGTTTTCCGAACAAGGCCTAGAAGGGTTAACGGAAATTCTGGAAGAAGTTGATTTAGGTGAATACGAAGATGAGCCTTTGGAAGAAGCACAAGAAGCTTCTGCCAATCACAAACCGACAAATGGAGAGTTAAAAGAAGAAGTACCCGAAGAAGTAAAAGTAGCCTCTAAAAAAAGATTTTTCAAAAAATCTTCAGGATAAGAAATTTATAATCCGAATTTTCTGATATTCTCGTTTTGCTGATCTATGGTTTCCGCGTAATGATTTATCCCCTTACTATCGGTTATATAGAAAAGATAGTTTGTTTTTGCGGGGCTTACTACAGCATTCAAACTTGCCAGTCCGGGATTTGAAATTGGGGTTGGCGGCAAACCCGCAACTTTATAAGTATTATATGAAGATTCAATTAGTTTATCGTTATTTGTTAGGCCTTGTTTCCACCATCTCTTTTCGTCGACTTGGTAACCAAGTGCGTACTGAAGAGTTGCATCAATATCAAGTTTCATGCCAATATTGAATCTATTTAATATAACACCGGCAACTAACGGTCTATCCTGTTCATTTTTTGCTTCTCTTTCTACCATCGAAGCGACAATTACAACTTGATTTTGAGTTAATCCATTTTGCGAAGTGCCAAGTGTTGAATATTTGTTTGTAAAATTACTCTTTAAAAGAGAGATTATAAAGTTTATATCGGCGTCTCTTGGAATAAGATAAGTGTCGGGAAAAAGATAACCTTCATTTTTAACCAGCTCGTTGTCCCAAGAAGATTTGTAGCTTGGTATTTTTTCTTTTAAGGTTTGAGCAATTTCCAAAGCTCTTTTCCCTTCGAGAATTGTTATCCAAATATCCAAAGTTCCGTGAGTTAAACTATTAGCTACTTCTTGAGCTGTCATGGACGGATTTATGCGGAAGTCTCCGGCTTGAATTTGTTTATCTATGCCTTTAATTCTTGTAAATAGAAAAAACACAACCTGATCGCGGATAAGGCCTTGCGATTTTAAACGATTGGCAATTTCTCTTACTCCTTCGCCTTGCCTAATTACAAAAATTGTCGGGGTTTTGTCCGGGCTTGCGGGTAAAAGTCCGTTTTTCCACCAAAAGCCGGTTACGACCGCCGCAATCAGTAATATTCCTACTGCCACAATTATTCTTTTCATAGATTCGAATACCTCACTATGACATCTTCGAGCATGAGCCTCAGAGCCGAAGGCCTGAGTTTGCATAATTGGTCATACTAATAATTGAAGATAGGAAAGTTTACCAAAGAGTCCCTACCTTCCTTTAGATTATACACATTTTCGCTGTAAATTGTACATAGAGTCTCATTTTTCTTTGTTTTATCATGAAGCTTTTTATTTAAATATATTCCCGCGCCTTTTTGCATTGGAGCTCCGAGTATTCTTGCAATAGCAGTAATATTTTTGCTGTTAAGGCCCTTAATCTCTCCGTTTTTTTCGGCTTTTACAGCGTAAGAATATTTACCGGTTTTTAATTTCTCACTGTCTATGTTTGAGCTTCCGCCTTGGGCTATTACTATTTCTTTAAATTTCTCAAAAGCCTGACCGCTTTGCAAAAGTGCTGTTGCAAAGCCAAAGGCGTTCCCGTAATTTTTCTTTACGTCTCTTTTAAATTTTTCAGATGAATCTTTAATGCATAAATCCAAAAGAGTTCCGGCCAAATTAATACTTCTTACTTCTAGATCTAAAGGGCGGTTACTTTTTTGCTGCAGGACTCTTAGCGATTCCCGCATTTCCAAAACCGGTCCGATTCCGCGTCCTCCCGGCTCGTCGGTTTTATGTATCAAAACTTTAATTTTCATTTTGAATTTTTTTGCCAGGAATATAAATTTATCTTTTAAAATTTCCGCGTCTTTTAAACTATGTACTTTTACCATTGCACCATATGGTAAATCAATAACTACATGATTTGATCCGAAAGCCACTTTTTTGGCCATAATCGAAACCAAAATCTTATCGTAGCTTTCAAAAAGCAATGGCCTTTCGACTTGAATTAATATGTCGTCTGCCGGAGCGATATTAAAACTTCCTCCCCAGACAATACATCCGTTGGTTTTCTCAACGACTTTATAAATTTGTTCCTTAGTTAAATCAACGGGTGCTAAAATTTCCATGTCGTCCGCCGTACCGTCGGGGGTTGTTATTGCCCGAGATGAACTTTTGGGAATTTTAAACCCTGCGGCGGCAACAATAGAAACTACAATCGGAGTAGTGCGGGTGCCGGGGACCCCGCCAATAGAATGTTTATCCGCAACAATTCCTTTAAAATGAAGCTGTTCGCCTGTTTTTACCATGGCGCGGGTTAAGAAAAAAAGCTCTTCGTTTGTAAATCCTTTGGAATAACCCGATGCGGCAAAATAGGTGGTTAAAACGTCTCCAAATTTCTCCTTGGAAATCTGATCCATTATTGCGTAAATTTCTTTGTAGCTTAATCTTTTTCCAACTAATTTTTTTCTTATCGCGTTTACCGCAAGATTTTTTTCGTCCATAATCTTAGAGGTCTCGTATCTGTTTAATTGCCAGGGAAACGGTGCTTTTTATTAAAGTAATTAAAAAGTAAAATATGCGATTTATAATTTTATAAACAGCCGGCCAAATCTGAATAAGAAATATTTTAACTCTGTTTTTTTCCATAAGCTATATTGCTTCCAATCTTGATTTTATAATCAGTCTTTTCCAGGTTGTTCCCGGAGGAGTGCAGGTTACAAGAGTTAAGAAACTGTCGGAGTAGTCCTGTTCTAAAACAGACGTATCATCAGGGTTTACGACGGTAATATTATAAATTCTGTATTTGTAAGTTACTCCGGAAACATTAGTAAATAACTCGTCTCCAACCTTAAGCCTATAAGCTGTAGCAAGTATAGTTTTATAATTTTTTGGGTCAAAAAGCTGAGGAAGGGTAGAGTGTCCGAAAACTACGGCATTGCCTTTATCCGGAGGCAGTGCGGTACCGCCAAAATTAACCAAGTGCTTAGCAAGATCATTACTGGTTGTCGAAACTACGGCATCTTTTATATTAAGTTTTGGAATAGACATCGTGTAGGTATCTATTTTCGGTTTTACTTTTTGAAATTTAAAATTTGGAAACCAATTGTTTGCGTCTGTATAGTTAACACCCGTTAAATTATTGCCGGCTTCCGAAATAAGACTTCCTATAGTAGCGCTATTCACAAGATTTGTTTGTGGGATTGGAACCGCAATATCTTGCGATGCAAGAGCCGGCGCGAAATAAATTTGCCAGGACAAAAGCGGAAAAAAAATATACCCGCCGATACTGATTCCTAAAATTACTATTAGGAGGCTTAATAAGCGGGCAGTTTTTTTAATTTTTTTCCCGGCCTTTTTGTAGTAATATTTACCCATTAAGTTTTATCACGATTTTTATATTCTTTGAATTCTTAGGCAGATTTTTTGATACAAGCGGTAAGCTTGGAAAAATAGATATGTTAACGCTGGAAACATTAGAAAGGTCCGAAAGGACATTCTGCGCTTTGGCAACAGATTGTCCGGCGATTTGCCGGGTCAGCGTGCCGTCATCAATCTTTGGCAGAAGAAGCGCTTGTATATTAAGATTTGCATCAATTTCTTCTTCTTTTACTTTTACGTCCTTAAAGTTTACATTTAAATTGTCTTTATTTATGGTTATATCTTTGGAATTAAAAAGATTAAGAGCTAAGTCTACAATGTCGTTTTTATTGTAAGAAACGCCTTGATAAGTAACTGCGCCGGTTAGCGTTACTTCACTTGCCTCATCTCCCACTTTTTTATCAAAGTCTTGTTTGTCAACGTTCTCGGAAACAAAATTAGGAAGCAAAGCTTTATCTTCCGAAAGTTTTCCGCCAATATCATTTTTGGCTTTGTCTTCAAGTTTTTTAGGAAGATCTGCCAAAAGCTTGGCGATATCATCTTCGGAAACAACGGTTATTTCTTTTTTTGTTCCTCCCGAAAAAGGATTGTCGTTTTTGGCTACCAAATCTGCCGCAGAAAAACCTGCTATGCCAAATTTTGTTCCGGAAGGAAGATTGGATTCTTTCCCGATGTCACTGGCCGTTACGTTTACATTAACGGTTGAGGGAGTAACTGGTTGATCTGCGGAACGCGAGCCGACCGAATTTATCGTAACCGTGCTGTCAAGAGTAAAACTTAATCCGCCTGGGGATTTTATAACAGTTCCTTTGGCTAAATTTTGCGAATCGGAAAGCTGGCTAAATATTGTGACAGTTCCTTTTGCTTTGTCTCCAATTGCTTTTTCCCCTGTTGCCGCTGTTTGGCTGATACCCTCCTCGTCAACCGTAACAAACTCAGCCGCAATAACGTTATTTTTAATGTCAGTTGGGGAAGAGGTAGAAAATGTTACGTTTTGGTTTTTTTCCGAAATATCCGGCTTAACACTCAAGGTAACGGTTGCGCTGGAATCGAAAATAAACAGGAAAAAACCGATAATGAGTAAGGCAGCTATTGCAATCGGAACAAAAATAGCCTTTTTTCCTTTAAGATTTATCAAGGGTAAAGAAAGTGTCTTTTTTAAGGAACCTTTTTTTCCGATATTTAGAATTTTTTCCAAAACGGATTTTAATTTCGGCCAAACCATCATTGTTTTTACAGGGACCAATTGTTCTTCCTGTACAAGCATTATATTTTCCGGAATTTGTTCAATTTGCTCTACAACTTCCGAAATCTCAACCCCGATTAAATCGGGGTCTTTGATTTCTTCTTTTGGAGGAATAGGTATTTTGGCAATGTCGCCGTTAGTTACAAAGCCAAAGAATTCCGAAGCAACAGTGTCACTCAGTTGTTCGATACCGTTATCCGTTTTAGGAGCCGCTTCGGTTATTTGTTCCGTAATTATATCTTCTTTCGGTATTGTATGTTCAATTGTTTCCGCAGAAAATTCTTTGGGTCCAAATTCGGGAATTTCTTCGCCAATTGTTTTTTTATTGCTAAATCCCTGAATAACCCCAAGTCCCATTTGCGAAGCGGCGCCAAAAAGCATGGCATTTGCGTCAAAGTTTAAATTAAGATTTACAATTTGGGGCAAATGTAAAAAAGATAAACTTTTACTCCACGGATGGCTTATAAATTCTTGCACAAGAGAATCTTTCGCATCAAAAACGATAAGCCGGGATGGTAAAATTTCCGGAGCTTCAAAGTGTTTTAAAAGAGTATCAACGGTGTAAGAAGCCGATTGATGAATTTCCGAACTTTTGCTTTCCAAAATCTTTCCGGCTTTAACAAAGGAAACCGTAATATGTTTTTTTCCTATCTCGGCTAAAAGTGCGGTAATAGGCGCGCCTTCGTCTTTTTGTATAAGGCTAATAATTGCTTCGTTAAGAACTAAAAATCCAATTGGAGTAAGAGCTAATTCTTTGCAGGCGTGTTTAAGTTTGTCAAGATACTGCTGTTTTATTTTATTATCTTGTATCCAGTCCCCTTTTAATCCGAAAATTGTTTTCTCCGTTTCAACACTTGCAGGCAATGCTTCTTCCGCTCCCGAAATTGCCTTATCCAAAACGTTTAAAAACTCTTCGGTTGTTGCCATTTCAACCGAATCTTCAAAAAGTTCTTCGTGTTCTGCGGCAATCCGCAGCTTTCCGGCAATTTGCTCAAGGATTACGGCATTTGTTTTTTCGTTTCGGAGGATTAGCGCCAGAAAATATTCGGGTTTTTCTTTTTTTTCTAAAAATGGCAGCGTGGGTAAGTTCATATTATTTATTAACTACGGCGTAAATCCGTCTTTGTCCATGTCCAATATTGTCTTGCTTTATTATTTTAAACCTTTTAAGTCTGCCTGTAAAATCAACATGCGGACCTCCGCAGAATTCAGCCGAGTACGCTTGCGTACGAGGCTGTCCTGAGCGAACGGAGTGAGTCGAAGGACCCCCTATAAAATACACTTTTACGTCTTTTGCATACTTTTCATCAAAAAGTCCGATTGCACCCAAATCTTTTGCTTTTTGTAAAGGCATTATTTCAAAATGTACAGGCAAATTCTCCTCAATTTTCTTATTAACAATATCCTCGACCTCTTTAAGTTCATCCGGAGTTAAACTTTTGTCATAATTAAAATCAAATCTTACTCTTTCAGTTGTAATATTACTGCCTGTTTGGTGAAGCTGATTGCCTAAAACATCCCGTAGTGCTTGATGCAATAAATGAGTTGCGGTGTGTCCCATGATTGTTTGTTCACTTGTGTCTGCTAACCCTCCCTTAAACATCCCCGAAGAAGCAGATTTTGAAAGATCTTTATGCTCTTTCATTTTCTCTGCAAATTCCTGTTCGTTAAAACTATATCCTAAACTTTTTATTTGGGTTGGGGAAAGTCCGTGAGTTGTATAAAGAAGAAAAGCGTCGTCTGCGGAAATTTCTCTAACCGGCTTTGCGCTGTCGTCGCCCGTTGCTTTCCCATATTTTTTGATGATAAAGTCACCGGCGGTTTTCCGAACGCTTTTATATTTTGCCTCTTCTTCTAAAATTGTTAATTTGATTTCTTCATATTTTTCTTGCAAAACTTTGTCGGTTTGGGAATATTGTTCAACGATTTTTTCTAATATCGGCTCATTATCCTCTCCTTCCAGTTGATAGAAGTTGTCAAAAGCACGTCTAATTAACCTTCGCAAAATATACCCGCGTTCTTTGTTAGAAGGAATGACGCCATTTGCGGTGATAAAAATTGAAGCTGCAAAATGGTCGGCGATTATTTGCATTTCTTTTTTATGTCCCTGATATTTCTTGCCGGTTTGGTTTTCAATTGCTTTGATAATTGGAGCAAAAAGGGAAGTTTGGAAAATATCACTTTTATTTTCAACCGCGGCTAGTAATCTTTCCAAACCTCCGCCAAAATCAACATTTTTCTGCGGTAATTCCTTAAAACCGTCCTCGGTTTTTACGTATTGCATAAAAACAGCATTGGCAATTTCCAAAAACTTTCCGCACTCACAATCTACCGGATTATCCTTACAATTCTTATTATGTTCAATGCCTGCCTCGCTCGCCTCGCGTCGAAGCGGGCCGGCTGGCGGGTCATCAAATCTGTAATAAACCTCACTGTCCGGTCCGCCTGGCTCACCAACAGGCATATTATCGGGAACTCCGCTTCTTGACCACCAATTTTTATCCACGCCTGCGGCAAAGATTCTTTGCCGTCCTGAGCTTGCCGAAGGACCAAGTATTTCTTTCCAAATCTGTTCACTTTCACTGTCAAATTCAACATTCTTATCGCCTTCAAATACCGTAACGTAAAGTTTTTCTTTTGGAAGGCCTAACTCAACAGTTAAAAACTCCCAAAGCCAGGGGATTTCTTCTTTCTTGAAATAGTCGCCCAAACTCCAGTTGCCAAGCATCCGAAAAAAAGTCGTGTGCCGGTTATCTCCTACTTCGTCTATATCCTGCGCCCTAAAACTATTTTGGACATTTACAAGGCGTGTGCCTTGAGGATGAGGCTCTCCCAAGAGATATTGGATTAAAGGCTGCATGCCGCTAGAGGTAAAAAGTGTAGTAGGATCATTTTCCGGCACTAATGGGGAATTGGCAATCCGCTTATGCTCGCGCTTTTGGAAAAAACTTATGTAGATATCGATAATTTCCTTGGCACTCATCAGCTTTAATTATACCATGTTTGAGAGTTTACATTGATGTTTTGAAGTCAGATGCCCTTGATTTTTTTGACCCTTGAGTCTTTGAAGTCAAGAATTCTTGAAATCTAGAATTCAAGTTCAAGAACTTCTTACTTCCTACTTCAAAAATTCCAAGTCCCAATTCTTTAATCATAAATCATTTATCAACAAGGGAAAGCTATATTAAATAAATTGACAAAGCATAAAATTAAATGTATACAGAATATATGGCTAGATTAATAGAAGGAGAGCGTTTGATAGGTTTTCGTTTGGCAAAGCCGAATCGTGATCATTATCAAGATGCTCATCCTCATGTGGGAAGAATTGTTGCTCCCGAAGAAGATGTGCAAGGACACATAAAACAAGTAAATATTAGAGAAGCTCCACACGTACAAGATGTATTAAAAGCTGCGGATGGAGTAAATTCAAGATCCGCAGTAGTTTTTCATGCCTTCTTTGAAGCAGCGGAATTCTCTTTTTAAGTCCCTTCAAATTCTTATATCTCTAAATCATAAATTGTAAATAATAAATAGTCCTTAACCTTTACGAACTTTAGTCACGGCATACGAGTGACAATAAAACAACAATGGGGTATAATCGCCTAAATGAAAGAGCGTGAAGATAAACAGGCACAAATACCCTTGTTTGATGAAATTCCGCAAGGGTTTAAACAAAGAGAAGAAGCAATTAGGCAAACTTTTGACGGCACCTTAGGAACTCGCGGTATAACAATGGTTTTAAATCCTTTAACAGGAGCTATTATAAGAGCGCGTTTGCTGGATTTAAAAACCGGAAGAATAACAAGTTACGAGCCGCTGTCTAGGGGAAAATGGACAAATCTAACAGGAGATCTTGCAGAAGGCTCACCTGCATATAAAAAACTGGACAGGGTTTACGAAGATGTTCGCGATAAGCTAATGCTTTGGAGAATTGCTAACCCAAGATACGGACCAATAAGGGAATGGACAACTATTAAGGGAAAAAGATATGAAAATTCGTTTGATTCCAAAATTATTCTACCGGAAGAGTGGTTTGAAAAAGTATCTGTTAATTTGGTAAGTAATTCCGACAAAATCTTAGAAGAAGAACGGGAAGACTTTGAAGAAGAAAAGCCAAGAGAAAGAACAACCTATAGAAGACTACCGAGACAAAGAACAGGACCTGTTAAAAGAAGTAATATAAGAAACTCCGATATAGTTTTTTCAAAAGAAGAACCAAAAATTGGCGACACAAGACCTGCTCCCGCAATTCTTAGAAGAAATTCGGATAGAGACACAAAAAGAGTACTTCTAGATAAAGGGCCACTTGGAAAAAGAGTTAGAAGAGCTATAAGTAATAGATAACAAGTCCTCAAAGCCCCGACTTTATTATTCAATTCCAAAGCGCTATAATTCTAGTAATTAATGAAGAAATCTTCCGGCAATATAAATAAAATCAAAAGGGAAACAGTCTACGCTTTTATTGACAGTCAGAATTTAAACTTGGGAACAAGCAAAGATATTTACAGAAATCGAAAACTAATTTACAAAGGCTGGAAACTTGATTTTAAAAAATTTAGAATATATTTAAATGATAAATTTCATGTCAAAAAAGCCTTTTTGTTTATAGGTTATATTAAACAAAACGAAGAACTTTATAAAAAACTAAAATCTTATGGTTATGATTTGGTATTTAAGCCAACAGTAAAAGATAGTACCGGAAAACCAAAAGGAAATGTAGATGCCGAATTAGTTCTGCATGCAGCCAAAATAGAATACGATAATTATGACAAAATTGTTATTGTCGCCGGAGATGGAGACTATTTTTGTTTACATGATTATCTGGCTAAGCAGAAAAAGCTATTGAAAATAATTATTCCCAATGCCAAAACAGAATCTTCTCTTTTAAAGCCTCTACAGTCATATAAAGTATTTATTGAGCAAGAAAAAGCCAAACTTGAAAAAATGCCATAAAAATTGGGAGACGTTGCATATAACACGTAGTCATATGTTCGTTTCTCCCTAATGATTATCCATATTATATCTTCTTGTAATCTGTTTGTCAACCAAAATCTTATCATTAATCTTAATTCTTACTTCATAATTCTTTAATCAGGCTTTACGAACTTTATTTCTGGTAGAAATAGTTCCCCCAAAGCGCTATAATCGCCACATGTATAAGTTTCTATTGCCAACACCAATCGTAATTGATCTTTCAGGAGAGCATGGTTTTGAACTAAGAAAAGAAGCTGCAAAGTATATTGAGGATAGCTTAAATAAAACTGGAGCAGAAAGAGGAAACAAAGAGCAACAGGGTTACGGAGCCTTAGCGGAAATCGTTATAAGAAAAGAGTTAGGAATTATAAAAGAACAAAAAGATCTTGCGTTTGATATTCTTTTGCCTTCAGGGGTAAAGTTGGATGTTAAATGTAGGGGTGGAGTACTGCCATTTAAGGAAGCATACTTACACGCAGATGGATTGATAAGAGAAGCAAAGCATAATTTTTTTGCCAGACAAATTTTTGATGAAAATCTTAATACAGATATTTATTTAATGACTCATCTAGAAACCCCTTCAAATAGATTGCTCCCTGGTACAAATAGACAGAGGAAATGGAAATTATATGTTTGTGGCTGGGTATCTAAAAAAAGAGTTTTTAAAGAGGGCGTTTACTTACCAAGAGGCTCATTAACAGAACAAGGAAATACTTGGTTTACCTATCGAGGTCAAGAAATAGAATTTTATAACAAAAACTTAAATGGAATCAAACAGATTAAGGATTTATTAACCATAGAAACTGTTGATGTAGAAGAAGATGAATCAAAAAAGGGAGACTTAAATCTTACATCTGTAGATGCTTTAAGAATAGTCTACGATTTGGTAGGAAGAGGTTTTTTAAATCAGAAGCAAATAGAATTTGTAAAACAAAAACTTGGAGTTACTGATACTGTTTCCTCTATTTTACATCCTAACCAATACCATCACTTGATGGAGTGGTTAAAAGATCTAAAACAAATTGACGATAAGGAGTTAAAGAATTTTGAGAAAAAAATAAAAAAATCTCCTTATGGGGGTATTTAATTAAAAATAAATTGTCTCTCGTTTATTTTTTCCTGTGCAGCTTCTAATCTAAATTTGCATATATCTATTAAATTTATTCCGTGTTTTTTATGCAATACGGAGTCTTCATTTTTTTCTATTCCTATATATTTTCTGTTTTCCAATAATGCAGCTACTAAATAGCTACCACTTCCGCACGTATTATCAAGCACAATGTTACCGGGATTAGTATAAGTTTTTATTAAATATCTTGCTAATTCAATTGGTTTTTGAGTTGGATGGTAAACCTTGCCTTCGCTCTCTGCGGTTTTAAAATAAATTACATCTACCGGGTATCTTCCGCCATTGCTTTTAACATGAATAGGATTAAAATCCCCATAGCTTCCCGTTAATTGATCTTTTCTAATTCCTTTATCATATGGATCTCCAATTCCCATTTGAGGATTATATGTAGGTTGATTTGTGTGATTCTTGTAAAAAATACAAATGTCCTCATGTTTTCTTAGAGGTTGTTTTTTTGCATTTAGAAAATTTGTTGATTTTGATTTAATCCATACTAGCTTATACTTAAAAAGTTTAGGGTTGCTCATTATTAGCTTAGCTGTGAATATTCCTTGAGAATTAAGAGCGATCATCCCCTTATCCGAAATTATCCTTTCGTATTGAATCCATAATTTATCTAAAGGAATTTCAAAGTCCCATTTGTTTTGAGTTGTCCCATAAGGCAAATCGCAAAGAATCATATCGATTGACTTATCGGGGATAGCCTTCATTACCTCAAGACAATCTCCTTGAATAACCTTATCAATAAAACTTGCAATCTTCATAGGCTACAAATAAATCATATCATTTTAAATAGAAATTTTCTCTAATTAAATTAGTTGTTTCTTATCAAGCCTCTAAATTTTCCCCTAACTTCAACTTGAGAAGGATCGTAGAACTTAGATCGTAGCTCTTGATTTCTTGGGCGTAATTCAATTTTATTTCCGTGATGATAAAATCTTTTCAAAGTAGCTTTTTCATCAGGGTCATCGCTTACCACAGCCACGACTGCATCGCCATCGCTTGCTGACGCTTGTTGTCTGACAACGATAATATCGCCGTCCATTATTCCGTCGTCGCTCATGCTAAAACCGGATACTTTTAAACAATAATGTCCAAATCCAGAAGTTATCATGTGATTCGGAACGTCTATTATTTCAGGTTCAGGCTCTTCGTGTACCGAAATTCCTTCTCCCGCAGAAATTGTTCCAAGCAAGGGAACAGGTACGTTTGGTTGAACGTCCATAGCCGCTCTTAGTTTAATAGATCTCTTTCTATTTGGAATCCACGACAAAACCCCTTTTTTCTGTAAAGACTGTAGTTGATCCTGAACAGTTCCTACCGAAATATCTAAGCCTTTTGATATTTCTCTAAATGTGGGGGGGAATTTATTATTTTTTACAAAATTTGCAATAAAACCTAAAATCTCTTTTTGCTTTTTTGTAGGGCCACTGGAAAAAATTGACATATTATGCTATAATGATTTGTAGGGTATATAGCCTTACAATACAATGGTATCAAATAATTTTATAAAAATCAATATGCAAACTGATTATGAACGTTAAATGTATTTATTGCAACTTTATAGGTGAAATTTCAAGCTTCGAGCTTGATCATATTATTCCTCTTTCTAGGGGTGGTAGCGATTTCCCTCAAAATAAACGCTTAATTTGCTCCGGATGCAACCGAGAGAAGGCCGAGAAAACCCATGAAGAATATGTACTATGGCGTATCTTTACTGCTATGGCTGGTATCAAGGTAAATTATGGACCAATTACAGGAGGAGGGTTTTAAAATGGCAAAAGCCGCATCATTAACAAAAGATTTTAGAATAGTAGAGAGAAGGTCTAACACTCATTGCGTATTATCTAATCGTTATGGTAAAAAGAAATTTCTGAAATACCCCCGTAATGCCGACAGGTCAATGCTTATAGAATTACTAAACGAGGTAATTGTGGATAGGATTCACGAAAAAATAGGATTAAATAGCGTCAAAGTTTTCTTTGAAAACGTAGATGGAAGGCTAGGCTTAATTGAAGATTATTATCCTACGAATTGGAATCATGTAAACGCAAATCCTAATCTGGAAGTAAAAAATAAAGAATTATTTGGCAGGCTTTTAGTAGCAGAGCTCTTAGTAAGGCAAACAGATAGAGCGCCTTCAAAGCTCGAGCATATAGGGGTAGAAGAAAAAAATGGCGTAATAGCATGGGTCCCAATTGATAACGGGCATTCGCTAAAGGGTTGGAATAAAGAATACACGGGGCTTGATGAGGATTTAAACGTACAATTTATTTCTAATTTGTTCTCGTCAACTCAGATAGATTCTTTTGAAGAAGTTAGGAAAGGAATTAATATAGTTGAAACGTTGGATTTTGCAGAGATTGTTGCTGAAGCAACGCAAGAATTATATAGCAAATCCGAGATATGGACAGATGATGCTAGGGATTATTACGAAGCATATGGAGAGGAAGTAATACTTTTTTTGGGCACCCGTAGAGAAAAAATAGAAGCTGTCTTAGTTGAATGGTGGAATCAAAAACAAAACATAATTCAGGGAGGTGAAAATTAAATGCCAGCGAAAAATTCGGGTAAACAATGGACGTCTACTCAAGTAAGCCAATTGCGGGGCTTAGCAAGAGGTAATACTCCTACGCGAGTAATTGGTATAAAAATGGGGAGATCACCAGAGGCGATACAGGCAAAAGCAACGGAAAAACATATATCTCTGAAACCAAACAATAGATCGCCCTATGGAGCTAAGAAAGGAAGGTGATAGGATTGAATCCTGATAATGCCGAAGCTTTAAGAATTCTCTTGGAGAGAATTGCTATTGCTCTGGAAAATATTTCGAGAGCGGTAAATCAGATAGATCGTAATACTCGACGCATAGCTGTAAGGAGGTAATTGAATTCCTCGGCTTAGTTTTGGCAGTGGAGCGGGGCGCTGTCGCAGGCTATTCCATCATGGTCTCCATCTCTTGCGCTGCATCCGCAACTGTTCAATAAATACTGCGCTTCCGCACAGGAACTAATTTGCGTACATGTTTTACTACAATCGCAACCGAAGCCTTCTGGTTCTTGAGTGGGAGTTTGAGTAGGTAT